>JBJTNN010000121.1:0-6303 GCA_046074125.1 Bacteroidota bacterium | reverse complement strand
ATGCCATCTTAGGTCCATCTGCCATCGCTGCGAAAGCTGCTTGCTACAGCGGACTGGGTGATCTTTCAAAAGCTGCGGATTTGTATGAAAAAGCGGCCAAACTGGGAGAAAACGAATACACCAGTACTTACTACCAAAAAGCGGCAGTACATTATGAACTTACCAAAGATTACGCGTCAGCGTTGAGTTGCTACGAAACGTTGGAAAGCAAATACAGCGCTACCCGCGAAGGTCAAGAGGCAGAGAAGTACATCTATCGCCTAAAAGGCTTGATGGGTGAATTGAACAAATAAGATACCCGGTGGCTACATCGCTTTCTTCTTCCCCTCAACCCTCCTTTTCTTACGATCAAAACCACTACAGAATTGGTATTGTTACAGCTGCGTGGAATCATCACATCACCAGCGTACTCAGACAAGGCGCGTTAGACACGTTGATTGAGACTCATTCACAACAGTCGTTGGAAATTGTGGAGTTATCCGTTCCTGGAGCATTTGAAATACCCACTGCGGCCCAATGGTTGTTTGAAAAAGACTGTGACGCCGTCATTAATTTGGGTTGTGTAATCAAAGGCGACACCCCACATTTTGATTATGTGTGCAATGCAGTTACCGATGGCATCGGACAATTGGCATTAAAATTTAGTAAGCCCTGTATTTTTGGCATCATCACAACCAATACAGAGCAGCAAGCATTCGACCGCGCTGGCGGTTCTTTGGGCAACAAAGGTGCAGAAGCCGCGGAAGCCGCTTTGTGGATGTTGTTGTCGAAATCCGATTTGGACTTTTAAATCACCCCATACCTACCCTTTTTTCAATGGCAAACGAAATCGAAAAAGTAGCAGAAAGCTATGCCGACCAACTCAGTGTTGCTGAGCAGTTGATTGAACAAAACAACGAAGAAGTATCCCTTGAATCGCAATACGCCAGCCTCAGTAAAGAGGAATTGGTGGCTGCTGCCAAAGAGTTGACACATTCAACGGATGTGAAGAAAGCCTATCAACAACTTCAAGCATTGCGCAATGTGTTTGAAGATTTATTGGCTCAGGAAAGACCGGGATTAATCAGACAATGGGTGGAGGATGGAAAAGATCCCCGTGATTTTGTAGCACCTGCCGATGAACAAAAGCAGGCCTTGAATCAAGTAATCGCCGAATTCAAAAAGCGCAGAGAAGAAGAACGCAAACGCGCCGAGGAAGAAAAACTGCACAATTTGAATCAGAAACGCTTGATTTTGGAGAAAATCAAAGCCCTGGTAGAATCTGAAGAAAACGACCATAGTTTGGACGTATTGAGGGAATACATGCGTCAATGGCGTGAAATTCGTCATATACCCAAAGAATTCCAGGATGAATTGTACACCGCCTACAAATTCTACATCGACAAATTTTATAACGAGCTCTCTGTTTTCAACGAACTCAAAGAATTAGACAAGGACAAAAACTTAGAGGTTAAAATTGATCTCATCAAACGTGCAGAACAATTGAAGGATGAACCCAATATCCGAAAAGCGTTGTTGCAGTTGAACAAATATCACGAAGATTGGAAAAACACAGGTCCTGTCCGCGCCGAAATTTCCGATGATATCTGGAAACGATTCAAGGCAGCGTCTGACATCGTTATTGATGCAAAGAAAGCGCAGCAAGCCAAAATCGATGCGGACCGACAGCAAAATTTGGACAAGAAGATCATTCTCATTGAAAAGGCAGAAACTTCGATCGCCGTATTGCCTTCTCAACCAAAGGAATGGGCGAAAATTGCCAAAGATTTGGATGAATTGATGTTGGAATGGAAAAAGATCGGCCCTGTTCCAACCGAGAAAAACGAAGAAACTTGGTCTAGATTCAAAGCCATTCGCAACCAGTTTTACGGAGAGCGCAAGCACTTTTTCAAGGATTTAAATTCAAGTAAAAAAGACAACCTTTCACGCAAAATCGAGCTTTGTGAAAAAGCAGAAGCGCTAAAAGACGCCAATGAGTTCATGAAAACATCGGAGGCCTTGCAAAAGCTTCAAGATGAATGGAAAACCGTTGGACCTGTGCCTGAAGAACAAAACGAGGTGGTATGGAAGCGATTTAGAGCGGCATTTGACCACTTCTATGCAAGAAAAAACGAATGGTTCAAACAGCGCAAACAAGAAGAAAGTGGTGCCATTCAGAAAAAGAAAGATGTAATATTGGGTCTAGAGGCATTAAAAGCCAACGAAACCATCGAACACCAACTGTTGTTTCAAGAATTGAAGGCTTGGCAGAAACAGTGGAACGACGCAGGCTTTGTATCGGGTAAAACCTATCAGCAATTGAATAAAACCTACCAAGGTCTTGCGGATGAAATTTTCAATCGATTCAGATCTGTCAGCAATTCTCAACGTACAACCATGCAAAAGGAACACTTCAGTCAATTGGCCCAATCTGGCGATGGACAAAAGCGTTTACAAATGGAAGAGCGTAAAATCAAGGAGAAAATCGCGAAGTACAACGACGAAATCGCCACCATGGAAAACAACAAAGCATTTTTCAAACACAGCAAAAATGCGGAAGCTGTAACCAAGCAATTTGACGACAATATCGCCAAGGCTAAGGAGATGATTGCTAAGGCACAACAAGAATTGAAAGTGCTGAAGAGTGTTTCCTCATGAGCCTTCAAGGCATTTTCGGACTGATTGACTACTTACTTTATTTGGTTCAAAGTACGAACCGACATGGGGTTCACTCCCCTTTTGTTTACCATTTTACGGACAAGGTTTTGTATGGCAATTTGGCCTGTCAATTTGAACCATCGGCAGAACTTTGTAGAAAAAGATTGATCCAATCAAAGCGCAAGATTAAATTCAATGACCGGGAGATTTCATTAAGCAAATTCGCTTTAGAACTAATTCCATCGTCGAAATACAATCGATTAATTTTTCGATGGATCCAAGATCAACAGTTGGGAAATTACATCGTTGAAATTGGCAGTAGCATGGGTGTTATGCCCTTGTATTTTCAGCGGGGCTCAGCGGATGTAAATCGGTATTTTGTTTTTGATAAAGTGGATACCCTGTTAACCATTTCCGAATACAACATTCGTGAATACGATTGTGGAGAATCTGTATCATTTTCATCGTATCAGAAGGCAGATGATATCATTAAAAGGTTGGGCAATTTGCCCACGAACTCCATTGATTTATTGATCATTAACGAAGCATTGGAATCCGTAGAATTTTGGAAATTGGTGGATTGGGCCATACCCAAATTGGGGAATCGTGGTTGCATCGTAATGACAACATTAAGGCATTCACAAGAGCAAGGACTCTTATGGCAGCAACTCAAAAACCAACCAGAAATCACCGTGGGTATAGATTTATTTGCGATGGGCATGGCTTTTGCAAGGAACAACCAAGAAAAAGAGAATTTTCTGTTAAGATATTAAGCGATGATTTACACACACAAAGTTCGGGTTCGCTATGCGGAATGCGACCAAATGGGATTCCTTCACCATTCGGTATATGCATTGTATTTAGAAGAGGCGCGGACTGAACAAATGCGCTCCAAGGGCATCACGTACAAAGAAATGGAGGACAACGGATTAATTATGCCCGTGCGATCCATGAGTTTTGAGTTTAAAAAAGCCGCCCGTTACGACGATTTATTGAGCATTGAAGTTTGGATTCCCGAAAAACCTACCATTCGCTGTGTGTTTCACTATCGTATTTTAAATCAACTGGGTGAACTTTTGAGTACGGCAACGACAGAAATGTTTTATGCCAGAAAATCCGACTTGAGACCAGTGAAAGTACCACAGGAAATCATTGACAAATACGAGTTTTAATCGTTTCTTGCCATCAAATCCATGGGATATTACAAATCCATCAAAAACCGCATTGATTCTGCTAGCGACGAACGGCTTTCAGACGAGGATTTTTTTCAAAGCAACGAGCCCCAACCCGGCGATTCTAGCGAGCAGCACCCCTTCATTTTATACTTAAAGCGAACCAAATTAAAGGCTTTACAGGGAGAGAGTGTTTACGATGTGGGTAAATACTTCTTCAGGTCCATGTTCATGGAGAATTTAAGTACCCGTGCTTCCAGCTTGAGTTTCAACTTCTTTTTGGCCTTGTTTCCGGCGCTAATTTTTCTGCTTACCCTTATTGGATACCTGCCCCTGCATGGATTGAAATCGCAGTTCATTCAGGAGTTATCTCGCGTATTGCCAAAGCAGACATTCAGGGAAATACAAGAAACCATTTTAGAGATTCTGAATAAACAAAACACCGGATTGCTCTCATTCGGTTTTATAACGACTATCTATTTTGCATCGAACGCCTTTCACCTACTCATTAACTCATTCAACCGCAGACTTCCTTTTGCCAAGAAGAAAAATTGGTTACAAGTTCGTGGGAAAGCCGTTTTTATGACTTTTTGGATCAGTATCCTCATTATTGTGGCATTGCTCCTACTCACCTGGGCCTTTCAGAGTGTCACTTACATTACTGAACATGATTGGCCTTTTGCGGGTGTTTATTCATTCATGATCATGTTGCTAGAATACCTGGTTCTTGCGGCGTTATTTCAAATTGGAATATCCAGTATTTACTACTTCGGTCCTTCAAACCATAAGCGATGGCGATTCTTGAGTGCGGGAAGTATCATGGCCACCGTTTTAGGGGGGATTTCAACCTTGGGATTTGGTTTATATGTAAACAATTTCAATACCTACAACAAAGTATACGGATCCATTGGTGCTATTATCGCTTTGATGATTTTAATTTACATCAACGTGCTGACTATCATTGTGGGATTCGAATTGAACGTAAGCATTGAAAAAGCTTTGGCGCAGCAGGAACGACGCAACAAGCAACTTCCTAACCAATAAAGATTTTCTCGATAAAACCTGCTCCCATTCGCTCGTTCACCTTTTGCATGAGGGTTTCTCTTTGTAAAAACATTTCATTTTTAAGAGGCGCTTGATCGAATTTCACGTAAAGGGTCTTGCCTTTAATAGTTACGCTTGTTGTGTGTTTGGCAATCAGCTGGCCTACAATTTCAACCCAATGTTTGACCAGTTCGATTTCGTTGTGCTTTTGGGTTAAATGATATCGATCGTTCATACGCTTCACGACGTCTGCGATGCTCTTTTCCTTTCGCTCAGGAACGTCTTTTCTGGGTAAATCGATCATGCTTTACAAATTTACTTGATTGCCAATTTACTTCTCCGGTATCCATAGGAAAAATAAACGATCAAACCCAAACCAAACCATCCAAAGAACCAATACCAATTGTTGGCTTCCATGCCTGTTAAAAGGTATGCACAAACACTTAAGCCCAACAGCGGGATGAGCGACCAACTGCGGAGAAAACTAAAAAACGCCAAACCAATGAGTAAAATCCAATACAGAGCATGTCCAACAGTGAACATATTATCCCAATGGCTCAAATTACCGAGATCTCCAAAATAGCCTGGAAAATTATATCGAACTATTGCGATAGAGCCAATAATTATAGCCGGATAAATATATTTCCCACTGATGTAAGGCAAACGAAATCCCTTGCCTTCCCCTTCAGATCTCGGGGGCAAAAGCAAAACACCGCCACACACCAATACAAAAGCGAAAATGGTTCCTATACTGGTAAAATCAAGCACGAAATGCTCATTGGTAAACAAGATGGGCACCCCCACCATCAACCCTGTAACAATGGTAGAAAATGAAGGTGTACTGTATTTTGGGTGAATTTTGGAAAACGCCGGAGGCAATAGTCCGTCACGACTCATGCTCAACCAAATGCGTGGCTGTCCCATTTGAAATACCAACAGCACGCTGGCCATCGCTACCACGGCAACAATAGAAACGATGTATTCTAACCAATCTATTCCCCTCGCACCCAAAACATACGCCAATGGATCACCCACTGCCAAAGATTTGTATGGAACCATTCCAGTTAACACCAAGGTGATGAAGATATAGAGTATCGTACAGATGAGTAAAGAATAGAACATGCCCCTTGGGAGGTCGCGCTGTGGGTTTTTCGATTCTTCAGCCAAAGTACTTACCGCATCAAAACCGATGTAGGTAAAGAAAAGGGCCGATACGCCTTTCATCACGCCTTGAAATCCCTCGGGCATGAATGGTTCATAGTTTTTGGTATCGATGTAAGCAACCCCCACGGCAATCACCAAGACAATGGCCACCAATTTTAGGACGACCATCACATTTGAGGCATTTCTTGATTCTTTAACACCCCGAAAAACGAGCGCAGTTATCAGCAAATTAATGAGCAATGCGGGCGCATCAAATACGATGTGAAGCCCCATCAATACCGGTGCT
>JBJTNN010000120.1:0-9722 GCA_046074125.1 Bacteroidota bacterium | reverse complement strand
TGATGGTATTGATCTGAACCACACTTATGTTGGGCTGTTGCCCCTTGAAATCCCCCCAATAACCCGAGCCCTAAGGCCAAACAAATCTTAGTTAGTCTCATTTTCGTTCCGCAAATTAAATTGAAAGTTTCTGGCTTTATGGCAAGAACTTATAAATTCAATGACATCTATTTTTTGAAAGGGGTTGCTTGATTGGCGAATTATTTCCCTTGAAAATACATCATTTGGGTTCCGTGACTCATCAAAGAAACCGCCACTACGTCTACCCTGGGCAGACAATCTATCCCGGTTTTTTTCAGGTATCCTTTGGCCGCATTTTGCAGGTGGTGTCGTTTTTTATAATCCACCGCATTTTCTGGCGAGGCGCCCCATTGATCGGTCCGGGTTTTGACCTCTACAAACACCCAATCAGTGCCCTGCCTGCAAACCAAATCTACTTCATATCGACCTACCCTGCAGTTTTTCTCTACGATATCGAACCCCTTAAGCCACAACCATGCCGCCGCTCTTCTCTCCCCCTCTCGCCCGATGTGCTGGGCGATGGTCTTGCTATTTTCAATGTCCATCGAACAAAGTTGAAACACCAAAGTGTATTGTGCAAGCCACCCACCCGAAATTGGCTAAATTTGCAACATGTTACCTTGCAAGTTGCATTTATTGCAAAACGAACCCTACGATCAAACATGGAATTTTCAAAAAGGACTGTTCAACGACATGATCGCCAAGAAATCGAACAAGGAAAACACGAGTCCTTTCCATCTAATCATGATAGAACACCCCCATGTGTATACGTTTGGGAAGAGTGCGGACCGACAAAATCTGTTGGCATCTGACGATGTTTTGGTTGATATGGAAGCGAAGGTGTATGACATTGAGCGCGGTGGAGACATTACCTATCATGGGCCAGGCCAACTGGTTGTCTACCCCATCTTTGATTTGGAGGCATTGGGAATGGGCATCAAAACCTTCGTGCAAAACATAGAACATTGCATCATCCAAACCCTGGCCGATTATGGCATCGTGGCGGGCACAATCCCAGATAGAATTGGGGTATGGATCGATATCGACCAACCCAACGAGCGGAAAATCGCGGCGATCGGTATCAAATGCAGTCGTTTTGTCAGTATGCATGGCCTGGCACTGAACGTCAACACAGACCTCAGCATGTTCAATCACATCGTGCCTTGCGGGATTGTAGACAAAGGTGTAACGAGCATGGAAATGGAATTGGGCGGAAAAATTGACATGTTCGAAGTAAAAGAGAAAATGGGCAAGCATTTTGTAAATACCTTTGGGTTAGAAATTATATCATGAACAGCAAAACCATCCGCACCCTCATCATCGTAGGGGTCATTCTCATCGTCTTTTTATGGATCAGAGGCAGTTACAATTCACTGGTCGACAAAGACGAAAAACTCGCAACATCTTTGAACAACGTAGAGGTTGCTTATCAAAATCGGGCCGACAAAATCGTGCAAATCGCCGAGGCGGTGAGTGCAGAAGCCAAGTTTGAAAAAAGCACTTTGGCAGAAATCACCAATGCCCGCGCCAGCGTTGGACAAATTAAGGTAGGCAACGAACAACTCACCCCCGAAAGTATCGACAAAATCGCGATGACACAATCATCCGCTTTGAGTCGATTGATGGTTGTGATGGAGCGTTATCCTGAGTTGAAAGCCACCAAAGGATTTGAAAACTTGCAATACGAGATTTCCGAGTCTGAAAACATGATTCGCACCGCAAGAAACGATTACAATGCCGCGGTTCAGACGTACAACATGAGTGTGCGCAAGTTCCCGAGCAACATTTTCGCTGGAATCTTTGGCTTTGAGAAAAAGACGGGTTTCGCGGCCGACAAAGGGGCTGAAAAGCGAGTAGACATTAAATCGGCTTTGGGCGAATAACATGTTCGCGCCCATCGCTTTGGTTTTTACCAGAATTGCCATTTTATTGGGGTTTCACCGCGAAACTTCGCTCTTTACCGAGACTGAGTCCAACGAGATTGTGGATGCCATCGCGCAAGCCGAGGAAAAAACTTCTGCTGAAATTCGCGTGCACATCAGCCACAAATTCAAGGGCGATGATATCGTGGCAGCCGCTGCTAAAACCTTTGCCAAATTGGGCATGGACAAAACCGTGGAGCGCAACGGAATCCTCATCTTTTTGGTCCCCAACAGCAAGCAATTTGCCATTTTTGGCGATGCAGGAATCAATGCCAAGATGCAGGTTGGCGATTGGGACGAGATCCGCAACCACATGCAACAACTTTTCCGCGAGCAACAGTTCAAGGCGGGTATCGTTCGTGGCATTCGTGAAATTGGTCAGATTTTGGCCACGCATTTTCCGCCAACGGACACCAATCCCAATGAACTCAGCAACCAAATTTCTACCGATGCCTAACAACCACAGAACGACGAGTGCATTGGGGGCATGGGCGAAGCAAAGGCTTTGGCTGGTGCTGGCACTGCTGGGCTTTTCTCCCCTTTTGGCGGAGCAAACATTGCCCAAATACAAAGGCCATGTCAATGATTTCGCCGGCGTATTATCACCTCAAGAAATCAAGGAGCTGGATGAGCGATTGTATCAATTCGAGGATTCTACCTCTGTGCAAATTGCAGTGGTTCTTGAGAAATCTGCCAACGGCTATGCCGCGTTAGATCGGGCGATGTTTTTGGCCCGCGAATGGAAAGTAGGTATTGAAGGAAAAAACAACGGAATGCTGTTGTATATCGCCGTAGATGACCACAAGTTTCAAACGGTAACGGCCGATCAACTGCAAGACCGATTAAGCGCGAGCAGAATTGGTCAGATCCATGAGGAATACTTGGTCCCCTATTTGCGCCAGGGGAACTATGCTTTGGCGATAGACCAAACCACACAGGCCTACGAAAAAGCCATTCGGAACAAATTCGAAGGCAGAGCCACTAAAAAAAAACACAAAAAACGAGGCGGCTATTCTGCCCTGTTTATTACCGCCATCATATTGATTATTATTGCATTAACCGGCAGAGGTGGCGGCGGAGGTGGTGGGTATTCACGTCGCGGACGTTACAATAGCGGACTTGGCGATGCCCTGTTCTGGGGTGCAATGGGCAGCGGTTTGGGGCGCGGCTGGGGTGGCGGAGGCTCCGGCTCCTCGGGCGGTTTCGGTGGCGGCGGCTCCAGCGATTGGGGTGGTTTTGGTGGTGGCGGTGGCTTCAATGGCGGGGGTGCTGGAGGCAGTTGGTAAATATTTGCAAAAAGCGCAAACACCTTTCTTTCCGATAATTGTTTTGTACCTTTGCAGATTCCATGAAAAACGGACATTCCTCGCACATTCATCAGCCCGATGCCAACGAACCCAGCATCGAAATTTTGGGTGCGCGGGAACACAATTTGAAGTCCGTTGACCTGGTCATCCCACGCAACAAACTCGTTGTTTTTACAGGACTTTCAGGATCGGGAAAAAGCTCCTTGGCATTTGATACCCTCTTTGCGGAAGGACAACGTCGCTACCTAGAAAGTTTTTCAGCCTATGCACGTCAGTTCATCGGCGATATGAAACGCCCCGATGTAGACAAAGTCCGCGGTTTGAGTCCGGTGATCAGCATCGAACAGAAAACCGTGAGCAAGAACCCCAGAAGTACGGTAGGAACCGTTACCGAAGTATACGATTTCCTTCGACTTCTCTACGCCCGTGCTGGTGAGGCAATCAGCTATCTGAGTGGCGAAAAAATGGTCAAACTCACCGAGCAACAGATCATCGATGCCATGGTGCAAAAGTTTGAGGGACAAAAAGTAGCCATCCTAGCGCCCGTGGTAAAAGGTCGGAAAGGACACTACCGCGAACTCTTCGAACAAATCAAGAAAAAAGGGTACAACAAAGTCCGCATCGACGGCCATATCACGGATATCACGGGGAGCATGCAAGTAGATCGTTACAAAATCCACGACATCGAAGTGGTGATTGATCGATTGCAAGTGCAAGCGCTATCTACCGGTCGACTCACTGAGAGCGTAAAAATCGCGATGAAAATGGGCGGTGGCAACATGATGGTGCAAGATGCCGATGAGAAAGTGGTCCCCTTTTCACGGTTTCTGATGGATCCCATTTCTGGCCTGAGTTACGATGAACCGCAGCCCAATTCCTTTTCATTCAACTCACCCTATGGTGCTTGTCCCAATTGCGAAGGCATGGGAGAAACTGCCGAGGTAAACATAGAATTCATCATCCCTGACCGCAGCAAATCCATCAACCGTGGCGGCATTGTGCCTATCGGGGAATTGCGCGAGAATTGGACCTTTAGCCAGCTTAGGGCCTTGAGCAAAGTGTTGGATTTCAGCTTGGCCGATCCAATATCACAGCTCAGCGATGACCAACTTCAGTGCATCTTGTACGGATACGATGAAACCATCATGGTGAGCCACGTAAACCATCAAGGGCAAAAGAAAACCTACGAAAGCACTTACAAAGGCGTTGTGCATTATATCACGGAGAATTACTTTGAATCCGAGGACGACAAACTGCGTCAGTGGGCCGAAGAATTCATGCACCAAAAAACCTGTGAGGTGTGTGCGGGCGCTCGGTTAAAAAAGGAATCCCTGCATTTTTTGGTGGCCGATAAAAACATCGCCCAGTTGAGCAACCTGAACATCGATGTGTTGAAGGCTTGGTTTGATGCGGTGGATGATAAACTCACGGAACGACAAGCAACTATCGCCACGGAATTGATCAAAGAGATTCGGGCACGCCTGGATTTCTTGGTGGGTGTGGGCTTGGGCTACCTCACGTTGAACAGTCCGGCCAGAACCCTATCCGGTGGAGAAGCACAGCGCATCCGTTTGGCTACCCAAATTGGCAGCAAATTGATGAATGTGCTGTATATTTTGGATGAGCCAAGCATTGGTTTGCATCAGCGCGATAACGAACGATTGATCCAAAGTCTCCGCGACTTGCGCGATATGGGCAACACGGTCCTTGTGGTTGAACACGACAAAGACATGATGTTGGCCAGCGATTGGTTGGTAGAAATTGGTCCGCACGCAGGCGTGCATGGCGGTCAAATTGTTGCCAGCGGCGAGGTCAAGGATTTCATGGCCTCCGAGGCTGTCACCGGCAAATACTTAAGGGGCGAAGACAGCATACCTGTGCCATCGCACCGAAGAAAAGCGGGAAAAGAAAAACTCGTTTTGAAGGGCTGCACCGGACACAATTTGCAGAAGGTAAACCTCGAAATTCCCATTGGATTGTTTGTGGCAATTACAGGCGTCAGCGGCAGCGGAAAATCGAGCTTGATCAATGAAACCCTCTACCCTGCGGCCCACAACAAAGTTTACGGTTCCAGTTACAAACCCCTTCCGTTTGCGAGCATCAATGGGTTGGAGCACATCGACAAAGTAATACGCATTGACCAAACCCCAATCGGACGTACGCCTAGGAGCAATCCAGCTACGTATGTGGGTGTTTTTCAAGAGATACGCAACCTATTCACCAATTTGCCGGAAGCCAAAATTCGGGGTTACAAGCCGGGGCGATTCAGTTTTAACGTAAAAGGCGGTCGGTGCGAAGCATGTGGCGGTGGCGGACGAAAAGTGATTGAAATGAATTTCTTGCCGGATGTGGAAGTTTTGTGCGATGAGTGTCAAGGCAAGCGTTACAACCGTGAAACCCTTGAAGTTCGCTATAAAGGCAAGAGCATCAACGATGTTTTGGAGATGTCGATTGATACCGCCGTGGAATTCTTCGAACACATCCCGTTAATTTACCGCAAGGTGAAGACGATGCAGGATGTGGGATTGGGTTATTTAACGCTCGGACAATCGAGTACGACCATCAGTGGTGGCGAAGCGCAGCGGGTGAAATTATCGACCGAATTGAGCAAGCGCGACACGGGTAAAACGCTGTATATTTTGGATGAGCCCACCACGGGGTTGCATTTCAACGACATCAAACAACTGTTGGGGGTATTGAATATTTTGGTTGAAAAAGGCAATACAGTGGTGGTGATTGAGCACAACATGGACGTCATCAAGGTGGCGGATTGGGTCATCGATATTGGTCCCGAAGGCGGCTCTGGCGGTGGAAATATCCTCACAGTAGGCACGCCTGAAACCGTTGCCAAATTCGAAGGTTCGCACACCGGGCGATTCCTTAAGTTGGAACTTTAATTCTTGATTTTTGGCGCCGAAATTGAGGGCGCAGGTCGTTTTCCAGCACTGGGGGCATTGGAACCCGAGGACCATCCTGAATCATTGGACGTGCGATTTCTGTTGGGTGTTGGAGCCGGTTCGTTGTTCCAACCTGAATCCCAAGAGCGATTGGTTGGCGCAGGATTTTGATCGGGGATTCTGGCTGGGGCGGTGTTTTGGGGCGCAGATTTTTGCGGAGAATAAATGGGAACCGCGCCATTATGAAGATTGGGTGTGGTACCGGTTTGGTTGGTAACACAACAGGGACAGGTAAAATATTTCACTTTCACCAGGGTCTTGGTGGCAGAATCATAGACCATAGAATCCACTGGCGGGGGCATTTCGGCCTCGTAGTACCAAATGGTATCCCATTGATTATCCTGTACTTTGTATTGATAGTAGCGACTTTCGCTGAGATCAAAGACCAAGCCCACTTTGAATTGCGACTGGGTGGTATTCATGCGCACGGTATGCAAATCGAAGGCGAGTCCATTGAATTTGGATTGGGAAAGATCCACGGCATTGATGTCGCCCGAATTCAGAAAAGACTGAGAAACCATCAGGGATACCGCCTGTCCCAGTTTTATTTTGGCCCCTACACAAAATTCGGTGGCCAGCACGGCTTGGGATTTGACGTTGGATCCGGTGGGACTTTCGTAATCGGTGAGGGTTAGATAGGTATGAACCTCTTGATTGGTGGAGAAGATTTTAGGTCCAACCGCCACCGAAGTAAACGGATACACGGTTAATCCGGAGACGGTTAGTTTGCTTTCATAGTGCAATTTCCCCCAAAGACTCACGGAGAAATTGTGCAGGTAAGTGTATCCACTGTCTTCCCGGAGGGTATTGAGGGTAACATTGCTCCGCTCTCCACGACCGTAGAATCCCATGCCCATGCCAAAGCCTGCATAGAGGGCGCCGCGGGATGTATTGTTTTTTTCTAAGTGGGATTTTAGATCCGCGGTGCTCCAGCCATTGGATTGCCAGTTGGCGGGGGCTGAGGGTTTGAATTTGGGGTTAAGTTTGGGGAACAGGTTTCCGGAGAGAATTTCGGTACCCCAACCGCCGCGGGAATGGAAAAATTGGTCGTTTTGGGCCAGTGGGCTAACGTCGGTCATGGATTCATTGGAATACCACATGCCCCAACTTACGGCATCGACATATTCGGGGTTGTAGTAAAGTCCTTTGTATACTGGTCCGCGATTGATTAGTGAGTAGGTTTTGCGATACAGGGGTTGATGGGTTTGGGCATCGTAGTGTTGCACGGGTGAATTGGCGGCAGCGGATGCGGGATTATTTTGGGCTGAGAGGGGGCCGAGCGATAGCGAGGCCGCCCCTAAAATTAACAATCGAAAGGCCATCATGGTATCAAAGATACTTCCCCACCCGATGTTTTGCCGAAATCCATCGTTTCGTTGCATCAAAACCTAGAAAAAATCGACGAAAACCCCGATTCCATCGTATTTTTGCAGTATGGATGCTAGCCCATTGCACGCAATCTCCCCTGTAGACGGTCGATACGCCTCAGGCACAAAAAACCTCAAGCCCTTTTATTCCGAGGCCGGATTAATCCAATACCGCATCCGCGTTGAGGTTGCCTACCTGTTTGCGCTCGCCAAAGTCGTTCCCAATGTTGACTGGTCGGCCCTCATCGCCGCCCAAGAAACCCTCACCCAGTGGAGCGCCAATTTGCCATTGGAGGATATCGAACGGGTTAAAACCATCGAAAAGACCACCAACCACGATGTAAAAGCCGTGGAATATTGCATCAAAGAGAAGTTGGATGCCCTGGGTTTGCAAGCCTACAAAGAATGGGTTCATTTTGGGCTAACCTCCCAAGACATCAACAATACCGCCATTCCGCTGAGCTTCAAAGAAGCCACACACCAAGTGATGTTGCCAGCCATGGCCCGGGTATTGGCGATATTAAAACAACAAGCCCAAGACTGGAAAGACATTCCCATGTTGGCAAAAACGCACGGACAGCCAGCCTCTCCCACCCGTTTGGGCAAAGAATGGTACGTGTTTGTGGCCCGGCTCGAATCACAAATAAACCTTTTGGCCAACCTCCCTTTTTCTGCAAAATTTGGGGGCGCCACCGGGAATTATAACGCGCATCAAGTGGCCTTTCCACAAATCAACTGGCCTGCATTTGGCGATCAATTTGTGGGCGAAGACCTCGGGTTGTACCGCGTTCCGTTCACCACCCAAATTGAGCCCTATGATTTCATGGCGGCACAGTTCGACAGCTGGAAACGCATCAACAACATTTTGATTGATTTCAGCAGAGATGTTTGGACGTACGTGAGCATGGAATACTTCAAGCAGAAAATCAAAGAAGGCGAAGTGGGATCGAGTGCGATGCCCCACAAAGTCAACCCCATCGATTTTGAAAATGCCGAAGGTAACTTGGGTATTGCCAACGCCCTTTTTGAACATCTTGCCGCCAAATTGCCGATTTCTCGTTTGCAGCGCGACCTTACCGATAGCACCGTTTTGAGGAATTTGGGGGTTCCTTTCGGACATACCCTCATCGCCCTAAACAGCTTGGAGAGAGGATTGAACAAATTGCTTCTCAACGAAGACGCCGTGCGCGCAGATTTGGGAAACAACTGGGCCGTGGTGGCCGAAGCCATTCAAACCGTGTTGCGCAGAGAAGGCTACCCCAACCCCTATGAGGCACTCAAAGAACTGACCCGCACCAACAGCAAGATCACCGAGAGCAGCATCGCCACCTTCATCAACGAACTGAACATTTCAGATTCTGTAAAACATGAACTCCGACAAATCACTCCTTTCAACTATACAGGTACGCATCCAAACTTGGACTAAGCGGTTTCGGGACGCCTACCACAAAGAGGGTCGTGGCAAACGTATCGTGAAGAAAACCGCTTGGATTTCTGGCGTTACCCTCACGGTATTGTTGGTTGCATGGATTGCCCTGCGCGGATTGTTATTGAATTGGGCGTTCGACAAAGCGGTAGCCAAACTCGATCGCAAAGGATATAACCTGCAATGTGAAAGCAAAGGCTTCACCTACCTGTTTGGGGTGCAGTTTCAGGGATTGTCGCTCAACCATAAAAAATCTGTCGACACGCTGCCTGGCAAAACAGTTTTCGCCTGCAAGCAACTCGCAGTGGGATTGAATGTATGGAAATTTTGGGACATTGGTTTATCGGGCTTCGTCACCCAAGATCTTGCCTTGGATTTGGTGAACCTGCCCAACTACTGCAACTATTGCGATTTGCTGGGGAACGATGAAAAATCCGACAATTCCGCAACGCCACAGCGCGACCCTGTCGTGAGCTTGTTCAGACAACTCGAGAAATGGATTGGCAAAGCCCCTAACCATTTGGAGATGTCGGGCACCCGCCTTTCCCTCACCGATACAACAGGAAAAATCGAATTGGCTTTACCCAACACATTGTATCGCAACGAAGCCATTGACTTGCACGTGAAAGCCACCTCTGAAAAGTTGGTCACCGACAAAGACCGCAAAGAGCACAAGCGTCGACGCAAGAGCGAAACCGATACCCTTCCTCGGGTTACCAAAA
>JBJTNN010000119.1:0-13225 GCA_046074125.1 Bacteroidota bacterium | reverse complement strand
TTGAAGTCGTACCCCATGAACTCGATGTGCTTGGGGGTGAAACTCTCGTAAAACGTGGGGAATATGGCAGAAGAAATACTCAGGGAGTATACGCTGTTGGCCCAGTCATACATTGTCCAGGCAGTAAGTACACTTTTGTTGTTTTTTTCCATACAGGGCTGCAATTTACCCAAAAATGGATGGTATGCAAGTGGGATTAGGCGTATTTCTGACTATCCGCGCGATTCCATTTCTCCTCAGCGATGGCTCGGGTGATGGTCAGTGCGTTTTTGGACTTGGCCGATGGACCTTCGTACATGAAATCTTGTAAAATGGATTCACAAATCCCCCGCAATCCCCTGGCGCCCAATTTGTTCTCAAATGCAATTTCCGCGATGTAATCAATGGCGGCCGCATCAAACTCCAAATTGATTTTATCCAAAGCAAACAAATGTTGATACTGTTTGATCAAGGCATTCTTTGGGTCTGTAAGAATCAATTTGAGCGTATCCTTGTCCAAAGGTTCAAGCGCAGTAAGAATGGGCAAACGACCAATCAATTCGGGTATTAATCCGAATGACCTCAAATCTGAAGGAGCCACCAAACTCAAGAGTTTTTTGTCTTGGATTTCTTTGTTGTGACTGCTTTTAAAACCAACAGCTTGCTTTTGAACCCTTCGAGAAATTATTTTCTCAATGCCATCAAACGCACCACCGCAAATGAAAAGGATGTTCGTGGTGTCTACTTTGATGTATTTTTGGTCGGGGTGCTTACGACCACCTTCTGGAGCAACATGGGCCACAGTGCCTTCCAAAATTTTCAGCAATCCCTGTTGAACACCTTCACCACTTACATCCCTGGTAATGGAGGCATTGTCGCCTTTTCGGGCAATTTTGTCCATTTCATCTAAGTAAATGATGCCGCGTTCAGCCAATTCGGGTTTGTAGTTGGCAACCTGTAGCAATCGGCTAATGATGCTTTCAACGTCTTCACCCACATATCCCGCCTCCGTTAATACAGTGGCATCGGCAATGCAGAAGGGTACATCCAAGATTTTCGCCAGGGTTTTAGCCATGAGCGTTTTTCCGGTACCCGTTTCACCGATCATTAAGATGTTCGATTTCTCAATCTCAACGTCACCGGGAATCGCATTCTTTTTGCTGTTTAACCGCTTGTAATGGTTGTAAACAGCAACACTGAGTGTCTTTTTGGCTTGGTCTTGGCCAATGACATATTGATCCATGAAAGCCTTGATCTCGGCCGGTTTTGGCAGTTTTTTGTTGCCACCTTCTTGGCTAGAACCACCCACCGATTTGGTTGAAGCAACGTCGATGTTGTTTGCATTGGCACTGCCTCCCAATTCCTTTTCTACAATCTTTTGGGCTTGGTCGGCACACTGGTCGCAAATATGACCATCGAGACCAGAAATCAACATGAGCGATTCACTCTTTCTGCGTCCGCAAAAAGAACAAATGGGGTCCTTGGCTTTCATTCCAATTATTTGTTACGACGACCCAATACTTCGTCAATCATGCCGTAGGCCTTAGACTCATCGGCAGTCATCCAATAATCGCGGTCGCTGTCTTTTTCTACCTTCTCGTAGGGTTGTCCTGAGTGGTGAGAAATAATGTCGTACAGCTCTTTCTTCAACTTACTGATCTCTTTGTAAGTGATTTCAATGTCAGAAGCTTGACCTTGAGCACCGCCCAAAGGTTGGTGAATCATGATGCGAGAGTGGGGTAGCGCCGTTCTTTTTCCGGCAGCACCAGCACACATCAATACAGCACCCATACTGGCGGCCATACCGGTACAAATGGTAGCAACATCAGAGCTGATGTACTGCATGGTATCGTAAATGGCCAAACCGGCATATACACTTCCACCAGGACTGTTGATGTAAATTTGAATGTCGCGGTTTGGATTCGCACTCTCCAAGAACAACAACTGGCCCATGATGATATTGGCTACATCTTCATAAATGGGTACACCCAAAAAGATGATTCTGTCCATCATCAAACGAGAGAAAATGTCGATTACACTCGCATTCATCTGTCGCTCTTCGATAATGTTGGGGGTTAGCCCGTAAATGCCACCTGATTGAGATACCAATTTGGTGTATTCGTCAACCCGCAAACTACTGATGCCCAAGTGTTTGGTTGCGTATTTCTGAAATTCTTTGCCGTAATCCATGTTGTTTTCCTTGTATAACAAATCTACATCAGAAAAGGTTACTCACCATGCGCAGATTTGTGCGCATTTACATGAGAGAAGTAATCTTCTACAGAAATCTTCTTAGATTTCAAGCTCACAATGCCTTTGATTGCGTCGTAGGCTTTGCGATAAATTACGCGATCTGCCATTTGCATAACGAATTCACGCTCCCCCAAACGTTTGTTGATGCTCTCATCCAAGAACGCATCGTTCATGGGGATGTTCAATCCGTACTGTCTGTACAAACCATGGAAATAAATGCGGGCTTCTTCGCGAATGTCTTGCTCAGTGCTCTGTAAATTTTGGCTTGCTGCGATTTTATCAATCACCAATCGACGTTGCAATGCGCTTTTCTCTTCGGCATATTTCTCGTCGATGTTTTCAAAATTGTACTCGTTTTCTTTGGTGGTAATCAACCAACGCTTCAAGAATTCATCGGGCAATTCAATGCTGTGTTTCTCCATCAACAAATGGCCGATCTGGTGATCCAACCAAAGGTCTGCCTCGTTGCGGTAGTAGTTTTCCAAGTTCGATTGGATGCGTGAGCGGTATTCCTCTTCGCTTGCTGGGATGTCTTGCTCCCCGAAAACCTCGCGGTAGTATTCTTCGTTCAATTCAGCGTCTGCACGACGTTTGATCTCGGTGATAACCAACTTGAACTTATCGCTTAGGTCGGCTACGCCTTCCTTCGCTATACCCAAGGTGTTAGAAATAACCGTTTCGTTATTGTTCAACAAAGTTTTAACACTGCAAACCAACTCGTCGCCCACCTTTTTGCCCAAAACCGATTTCTTGGCTTTTTTGTCCTCAATCATGGAAGCAACAAAACTGATGCTCTTCTCTGCAACGCCACCTTCCAACACTTCACCATTATCGTCCAACTCAGTAATGCCCGCATAGATGATGTCCTCATCCTCCGATGACTCCACATCAAACATTTTGCCGTGGCGCTTGCGTGAGTAATTGATGTCCTCAGTCACCTCTTTTTCGCTCACTTGAATATCGAACTGCTCCAAAGAATCTTTTGAGGTGATATTCAACTCAAACTGAGGCGCCAATCCCAAATCAAAGGCAAACTTGAAATTCTCACTGCCTTCAATATCGATCTCACTCTCAACTTTGGTGCTGGCAATGGGGTAACCCAAAATGTCCAACTTCTCATCCTGAATGTATTTGTTCATGGTGTCTGAAGCAATGTTCTGAATCTCTTCAGCCAAAATGCCCTTACCGTACAACTTTTGAACCATACCCAACGGGGCTTTTCCCGGACGGAATCCCTTGATGTTGGCAGTTTTCTGGATGCGCTTTACTTCTTTTTCTACCTTCTCTTGGTAGTCTTCCTTACCCAAAGAAATGATTACGGTAAGATTAAGATCGTCGTGTTTTTCGAGTTGAATATTCACAGTTTGATGCGTTTCTAAATAAATGAAAATCCCCGCCACATTGCATACTTGCAATTAGAGGAGGGGAGTAGTGCACGCGGAGGGACTCGAACCCACACACCTTACGGCGCCAGATCCTAAGTCTGGTGCGGCTACCAATTACGCCACGCGTGCAGAAAGGACCTTAAAAAAGGACTGCAAAGGTAGTGAAATTTACCTTCTAATCAAAACAAGGTGGTATTGTAGGTGTAAGTTTTCTTGTTTTTGAGGATTATGGTGATGGTGATTTCGTCTCCGGCCGACCACTGAGTCATTCCCAACGGGGTAATGGCCAAGGTGGGAAGGCCCAATCCATTGCCTGGCTGAACGCTAACATTGCTTTCGATCTTGCCGTGTTTCTTGGAAACTATGCTCACCGTAGCTTCTTCAAGTGGCTGTAAAATTGAAAAGCTCCAACGCTCAAAAACCAACATCGATGGCGTGGCACCTGCCGCGGGCCAAGCCACAAAATGCTCCTTGTAGTAAGCGGTATCCACCGCCATGATGTTTTTGTCGGCCAGCCAAAATACAGAGTTGTTTTCGGCGCAACCAAACCCGTAATTCACCATGCCAGGATGTGTGAGCAATCGACGGTTGTACAACTCTTCACTCTTGGTGTCGCTCATCAATACAGTGGTACTTTGAGCGGGGTTGGGTTCCAAAATGGCTGTGCCGTACTGTGCTGCATCCGCCGCTGCCGTGGTAAAACACTTGTGGGTTTCTGGCTTGGGCTCCCTGCTAAACACACCAATGGGCGCATACATGGTAGCGGCCTGCATCGAAGCTACATGCTTGTCCATATCGAACTGTATGCCCCGAGTTACCCCCGCATTCTGACGGAAATAATTGATTCTGTGGGTGATCTTTTGAATGGTAGAATCGGGCAGATTGCCTGCATTGCAAGTCTTGCTGTTGCCTGTCCATCCGGTTTGTGCCACCTTTTTGCCTTTCACTGTGGCATAAGCGATTTTGCTGCCCTTGTATCGAACTTCGAAGTCGGTTTTGGCCAAACGCACCTGCAACGCCGCGATTCCTGCGAACTTGGCATTCTCTTTTTGTAATCGATAGTAACAGCCCCAGGCCGCCTCCATCAATCCTTGTTTCATCAAAGAGTCTGTGGCACGGGCCAATAAGTTTTGCTGCAGGGGCTTTAACGTGGTGTTTTTTGGGAAGTCTTTGATCACAGAGTCGCTCAAAGAGAGTATTCTCGCCCAATCGTAGTAGGCAATCTTTTGCTTGGTCCAAGCGTTAAAGGTATTCAGGCGGTATTTTTTCAAGTTCGCATTTTTGGGATATCGGTTCGCGCCGTGATCCATCAGCATAGAAATCAATCTGTGACTCACCACCGCAGGCGGATTGTTTAACAACGTTTCCAGTTTTTTCTCGTCGATGGGTGTGGTTTTGAATTGAATGGGGTACCATTTGTAAAAGAAGAATACGGTACCACCCTTGGCATTGTTCGCCAAATAATATTCCAAACATTGGTTGATGAAGGCAAAGGAATCCTTGATGAGGAAGGGGTCTGTGGCATTCTTTGATTTCCGATCCAACAAATCCACTTTGCGGTTGTAAAAATCAATGAAAACCGTTTCAGCTTCGGCCCAGTCGTTGTTCTCGGTGAGATAACCCAAACGATTCAAATAGTAATTGTTTTGCTCGTGCAGGTAAAACGTATCGCTAGGGAAGAAAAACAAGGCTTTGGTAAGCAATTGGTTGTACATCTGGCTATAGCCTGTGTTTGCGCGTGTTGTGGCCAAATCTACATCAATCATCGACCGTTCCCAGGCCAATAGTTTTTGGTTTAACGGGAAAACCGACAATCCCATTTCGCAATAAATCAATGCGCTATCGGTGAGCTTGCGCTCGTTGAGATAGTAATCGGTCAATACTTCAAACGCTTCCCGTACGTATGTTTTCTTGTGTTTGCCTTCGGCGTTGGCCAAATAATTCATGTTGGCCACCTTGCGCATGGTTTTTACCGCATCCAAATTCTGTTTCTGTAACCAATAACAATGTCCAGCCATCCCCAATGCAACGGTATCGCCAGTGAGTTCATAGCTGTTTTTGTACATCTGAAGGGCGCGGGGGTATCGGCCTTGTCCGTAATTGCTGATGGCCTCTTTGTTGTTTGCCAGAACCAGGGCATTGAAACGTTCACCGTATTGTTGGAAAAATTGTCCGTCGTCGTCATACGCTTTCGCCTTCACGGCGCTTTTCATGGCTTCTTTGAAATAATCCACATCGCCTTTGCGGTATTTCTCAAGCTGATACATTTCGTATTCAGAAATGGCCTTGATGTACCACAATTCGGTTTCAGTTTTGTCATCTTCCAGCCCTTTTGCGCTCATTTTTTGCGCCTCAACATATTTTCCCGCAACGAAATATTCGCGAGATTTTAATACGGCTTTTGTTTGTGCCGATGCCAAACCAGACACAAAAAGGGTTGCGGAGAGAAGGAAATGTTTGAGGTTCATGATTTTCGATGCCAACTATTACAAATAAAACAATTACCAACAACAAAATCATGTCGCGTTGGTAAAGGGTGTAAAAAAAATCTTTATTCAATTTTGTTGTATTGCTGTTTATTGTCGCCGGTTGGCCAGCAAAGGCGGAGGCCCACCATCAAAGGGATTGTCTGACCTTCCCAAGCTGTGGATTTCCAATCCATTGGCCCGTTTTACCGCGTCGTTTCCATAGCGGTTTCGCAATCGATCCATCGCCTGATACAAGTTGGCCATCTCTTCGCTGTCTTCAAACAAATTCATCTGAAACCCACCACTCACCAAATCACTCAATCGCACCCCAATCAAACGAATCAACAACCGCCGGTTATAAAGTTTGTCGAACAGTTCCAAGGACTTCGCAATCAATACGTGGTCGGCACTGGTATAAGGGATTTTTGCTTGCAATGTGTGGGTGTTGAAATCGCTGTAGCGCACCTTCACCGTGAGGCAAGCACAGAGCTTATCGCCCTTTCTCAGCTGGTAAGCCAAGTTCTCAGCCATTGCACTGATGATGTTTCGCAGTTTGACCACATCAATGGTGTCCTTTTCGAACGTCCTTTCCGTGCCAATGCTCTTGCGCTCCTGATAAGGCTCTACTTTGCGATTGTCTATTCCCTGTGCCTTCTTCCATAGGTCGATGCCTGGCTTTTGTAACGTCTTAAACAACAACTCCATGGGCATTTCCTGCAGCGTTTTGATGTACTGTATCCCCAAGCCCCTCAGCGTTTTGTAGGTCTCTGTGCCAACGCCAGGGATTTTTCTGACCGATAAAGGGGCTAAAAACGGAATCTCATCGCCAAAATCCACCTTCCGCTGCCCAGCGGGTTTGGCCGTGCCCGTGGCCACCTTGCTCACCGTCTTGTTGCTGGCAACCCCAAAGCTGATGGGCAACCCCGTTTCCTTTAAAATCTTCGCCTTCAATTCCATCGCCAACTTCCAAGTACCAAAGAATTTTTCCATCCCCGTTAAATCAATGTAAAACTCATCAATGCTGCTCTTCTCGTACAAAGGCACCGATTCAGCAATGATGGTGGTAACATCCTTGGAATAATCGCTGTATAGCTGTGAATCCCCGCGGATGATGATGGCGTTCGGACACAATTGCTTCGCTTGTTTCATGGGCATCGCGCTGTGAATCCCAAACGATCGGGCCTCGTAACTGCAGCTCGCTACCACGCCGCGATCACTATTGCCCCCGATGATGACGGGCTTGCCCACCAATGCACTGTTTTTTAATCGCTCTACACTCACAAAAAATGAGTCTAAATCCATGTGGGTGATAATGGCTTGTGTCATTTTGGTAATTAAATTAACAAATTTTCGTCAATAAATTAATCAAAATTATCGAATCGACAAACAAAAAATCGGAAATTGTGGGTAATTAGCCGAAGCGGTTTGGTCAATTACAAATGCGCGCTGGGATTGAACCTTGGAGATACAGGTGTGTGACTATTGGCTGAGAAACTTCAGACTAAGTGGCTGTGAGCGAACAGAACGTCGCTCAAAAAAGCAGCAATTGCTCGGGCAACAAACGGAAAGATTTGCGGTGATCGCTGGTGATGCCGAATTCCCGAATCGCCTGTCGGTGTAACAACGTTGGATACCCCGCATTTTTGTCCCAACCATACTGGGGATGTTGATTATGCAATGCCTCCATCCACTCGTCGCGGTGTGTTTTGGCCAAAATGCTCGCCGCCGCGATGTGCAGAAACCGACCATCGCCCTTTACCTCCGTTTTGTGAGGGATGTCGCCAAAAGCCTTGAATCGATTGCCGTCTACCGCAATGAATTGGGGTGGGGTAGGCAATTTTTCCAACGCCCGATGCATCGCCAAAATGCTGGCATTCAAAATGTTGATTTTGTCGATCTCGGCTGGACTGCAACTGCCCACAGCCCAATACAAGGCCTCCTTTTCAATCACTGCACGCAGGGCATTTCGCTGTGATTTGCCCACCTGCTTTGAATCGTTTAGCCATGGATGATGGAAATCCGGGGGCAGAATAACGGCCGCTGCCACAACCGGACCTGCCAAACAACCCCTGCCGGCTTCGTCGCAGCCCGCTTCTAGCAGGAAATCACTGATTTTGGGTAATAAGGCCATCGTTGCAAGTGTTTTTGTTGTTTTGAGCCTGATATTAGGGTTGTCGCTTGCCAAAAAGCGCCCAGCCGTATTTCAAAGTAACTTCAACCATTTGCCAGTAACAGATCGCAAGGCCGTTGTATCCATACATCCAACCTCGTTTGAATAAATAATTTCGAATAAACCGCGTTGGGCCAGCCGTGAGGAGTTTCAGGAGTAAAAAGGCGAAGATCAATTGGTGTCTAACCGGTGAACCTGAAAAATCAACGAGTTCTGACTGAATGGCTCGGCCTCCAATCTTGCCAAATTTTAAGGCTTGCTGTTTCACTGCACCCAAATCGCTGTAGGTGTAGTGCAAAATATCGCCGGGGATGCTCGACAATGAATACATTGATTCAACAACAAATTTGTCGTGCGGATTACGCCCCTGCCACTGTCCGCAACTACGGTCCCACAGTCGCAATTTGGCATCGGGATACCAGCCACAACCGCGAATAGGGGTGTCGCCCAAATGATTGAGTCGAGAAAATGAAAACCCTTTGGCTTTGCCATACAAGCATCCATTTTTGATGGCGATTTTCAGGTTGGTGTGTAGTTCATCGGAAAGACACTCATCGGCATCCAAACTCAAAACCCACGGGTGGGTGGCTTGATCCTTGGCCCAGTTTTTCTGTTGGATATGTCCTTCGAAGGCGTGCTGCACAACCCGCGCTCCCAAGCTTTCTGCGATTTCGCAGGTGTTGTCTGTGCTGAAACTGTCTACAACCAAGATTTCATCGACCAAGTCCGACACCGATTCAATGCAACGCGCGATGTTTGCACTTTCGTTGAATGCGATGATTACCGCCGATATCTTCACAGAAGTATCCACGGAGGCGAAGATAGGAATTAACTCGCCTTGTTGAAATGCTCCAACACCACTTGTCGGCCCGATTTGGACACCTTCACAAACTCGCCATTTTGTAACAACAGCATATTGCCCACCAAAGAACGCACTTGTTTTTGATGCACCGCGAACGATCTGTGGGTGCGGATGAATTGATTGGGCAATTGCTCCAAGATCTTCTTGATGGTCTTGGAAACTATGTAGACTTTGTCTGAGGTATGTATGCGTGTGTAAGAGCCCAATCCTTCCAACAGCTTGATAGTGCTGGTTTCAATGTAAATATGCGCCCCCTTTTCTTTAATGATGAGGTTGTTTTTTGAGGATAGTTTTCTCTCTTCCAACCAATTTTGGTATCGTTCTACACAAGATTGTAGGGCCGATTCAGACAGTGGAAGATTGATGTAGTCGCGCAGTTGCAAATCAGACGCATGGTGAATGCATGTTCGAACGTGTGCGTAATTTCCATCAATGGCAACCGTGTAACAATGACCTTGTAGTTCAGACAGGATTTCAAAACTGAATCCGGGTTGGTCTACATCTACAAATAACATTGGGGGTGTCTCGCGCGATTCAGAACAAATCAGCTCTATTGTTTCCACGTCGAATACCGGCTGAAACGCTGCCGAGAATTTCCGCAAGGTGTGGAATAACTCATTTGGGTTGTTTCTGTTTGCAAAGAAGTACATAGTTTTTCGTTGATTGGTGAAGCGAAATTATTCTGATTTAGGTCCATTTATTTTTCTTGCTTACAATTGTTATAGAACATTATGGATGTTATAAAAAATGGAACAAATATTATGAATGTTTCATGTTTGTAGTTATGGTGTATTATGAGATTTTACTGATTTTTGTGCCTTCAATGTTATATTGTCTTATTACTGTATGAATATGAAAAAAGTAGGGTATTTAGAAGCAATTGTGGGCTGCCTTTTGGTGGTTTTTATGTCGGACTGCCAATCACCAGAAAAAAAGCGTTTGAATGAGTATTATGCCCATCATTGCATCCATGTAGATTCCATATACCGACATTATTTTCTGCAAAACGACCCAGACAAATACATTCAAAATATTTGCAATGCTCAGTCGTATCTGGTCCAAAAGGGATTGACCGATTCTGCTGACAAGTTATTGAGATACATGCAAGAGTATGCCAATACCACCAAAAGTGATAAATATTTGAATTACCATTACTTGAACTATGCCTACTACCATGCGGGGAAAGGACAAGTAGACAGTGCGCGGATCAAATTCAATTGGCGAAATCGATATGCGTTGGATGCCGATGTGAACAATCAGTTGATGGCCATCAACTTTTTGGGTAATTTGTTGTACGTAGAAGGAAAGGTCGATAGTGCGCGGATTGAGTTTACCCGCGGTTTTGATTTGTCTAAAGAAATTGGCGACACATTGCAGCGCTTTACCTTGGCGGTGAATGCGGGTGCAACCTGCGATGAGCTGGGGATGTTTAGCGCTGCGTCGTATTATTTTTCTGAAGCGTACGCCATAAGTCAACGGATGAAGTACCCATCATTGATGATGTTAAACAACTTGGTGGTGTCGTTGATCAGTGAGAAAAAGTACGACAAAGCCAAGAAATTGTGTGAACAAACGATGTCGTTATGGCTCAATAGCGACAAAGACCGCGCCGCCAAATTGTTGCAATTGAATTACACGAATTTGTTGTCGATCTTCCATCACCCAGAAAAAATGGGGGCGATGCTGGATGGGATCGATCCGAAAAAATTGGATGCCGTGTATGTGCCCTTGTATCGCTCTTTACAGCTAGATGCCCTGTTGGGTTTGAAGAAGAAAGAAGAGTTCCATCAATTGATTGACACCCTACAGCCCTACATCTACGGAAACCAGCCTATGACGATTATTCGAATGTCGAGCATGCTGCACAAAGCCATTCCAATGGTTGGGTTTCCATTGCAATTGGATACGTTGCTGAGAAAATATCGCAGTGCGGAGGGACAGCAATGGGACTTGAATGCAAGGGCTACCTATGCGGAGTTGTTTGCGAAAGTGTACGAGTCTCGGGGCGATGTGAAAAATGCGATGGAATGGAAGGGGCAATGGTTGAACGATAAATCGAGAATTGCAGTGATTAATGATTCATTGCGCGCGGCAGACATTGGGGTTCAAATCGACAATACGATATTAAAAAATGCGGTAGTGCAGAAACAAATGGAGTTGGAGCGGAAGTCTGGCCGAAACCAATTATTACAGTATGGATTGATTATCAGTTTGATTTTGGCGACGACGGCGTTGTTGAGTTTGTGGCTATACCGTAAAAATGGAAGGCGAAAGGTGGCGATTATGGAATTGGAGTCAAAATTGGCCAACCAAGAATTGGAAATTTTAAAGCGAGACAAGGAGATGAAAGAAAACGTGGTAGCCATTTCTCAGAGCGTTCTGGAACAAATCGCATTAATTGTGCAAAAGATTCGTACGGCAAATTTTGCCAAGGACCCAGAGGCCGTGGTGATTCGGCAAGATCTAGTGAGGCTCACCCAGCTAAGTCAAACTTTTATGGAGCCCAATCTTTCAGAGACGGTCTATGAAAATTACGAGTATCTTTTCCATGAAATACCTGCATTGAAAGTGCTGAGCGTTTCGGAAAAGAAAATTTTCATCCTCACGGTTTTGGGCAACAAACCCAAGGATATTTCGGCTTTGTTAAACCTCAACGACCAATACATAAGAAATGTGAAATCGAAAATTAAAAAGTTGTTGCCCGAATCGCTGCAAGAGGTGGCGTGGTCAGATTTTCGCAGGACCGTCTAAATGACTTTGATGCTTCAAAAAATCGCTGGGTGATAGTTTTTCGAATTTCTTGAACGCGTTAAAAAAGGTAGTTCTTGAACCAAAGCCAGCTTCCAATCCTATGGCTTCCAAGGTGATATTGGCGTATTCGGGATTGGCGATGAGTTTTTTGGCATATTGAACCCGGTGAAAATTGCGCGTTTCCACAAAGCTCATGGGCGCGTGATATCTAAAATAATAAGCCCAGTGATGTCGTGGAATGTTTGTGGCCTGAGAAAGACTGTCAAGATTGAAATCGTGCTGGGTGAATAATTCCTGTTTGGTAGAAAAAATGGTGTGTAACAATTCACTAAACAAGTCCGTGGTGTCTTTGCTTTGGATGGGATGGTTTTCAATACCACCGGCTTTCAGGGAAAGGGCAGATTCCAAAACCGAGCGGTTGCTATTCAGGTTGGGTAATCCCAGTCGAATTCTACTGCTAAACAATATCCGATATAAAAGCAAGGAAAATAACAGCAAACGAACCGCGTAAAAGGGGCCCATGTAAATAAAATTTACTGTGTTGGCCAAATTGTAGGAGGTGACAAATACATTGATTAGCATGGAAAGTGCCATCAACAACATAATCCAAGTTACCCAGCGTGCCCAGGTGTAGACGTGATCGAAATGTTGACCTCCGTCTTGCTGTTTTTTTCGTTGCAATTCACGGAACATGAGCACACCATAGAAAACCACCACACTCAGCACCAAGAAATACATGAAAACATAACTCACACCATTGTAGGGATTTTGGTTGGTGAGTAGGTTGTTCATTTGGCTCATGCCCTTGACGAACGTAACTTTTTTCTCGTGTGGACTGAAAATGTAAGGAAAACTCGAAATAAACTGCAGCGCTGGCAAAATGAAATGGGGCCAATCAGATTTTCTAGGTTGTGCTTCGTCGTTGAGTAACCCCCTTATATAAATGTATGTAACGGCAGGTGCCAGAAGATAAATGAAGGAAAAGCTTCCGAAAAATAGGGGGAACTCAACAATCCACTCCGAGGCGATGAGGTAGTTTCTAAAAAAGTGAAAACTACTCATAACCAGTATCATGCCCAACAGCCTATTTAGGTGCAAGTTTTCATCACTCTTTCTATCGAACCATAAATACAAAGCCGAAACAATGCCCACAATCGATAAAAACAGTGAGTATACTTCGGTGTATGGCGCTATGTAGTGGTTGATATTCAATGAGTCTGTGTAGTTAAGATTCCTAACCTTGTTCAAACAAATTCAGGAGTGAATTTAGGACAATCTTTTGTGTATTGCTGATTTTTTTTTGCAGTTGTGAATAAACTGAGGGTTTTGCACAAAAAAAGCCCCTCATTTCTGAGAG
>JBJTNN010000118.1:0-2625 GCA_046074125.1 Bacteroidota bacterium | reverse complement strand
GCAATGGGGACTCGTGCCGCACTGGTGTAAATCGCCTGAGCAAGCCCAAGAACTCAGCGTGTACGGCCTCAACGCCCGCGCCGAAACCTTGGACCAAAAGCCCTTGTTCCGCGATGCATGGAAAGCCCAGCCCTGCCTGGTGCCCGTGAGCGGCTTTTTCGAATGGCAAACCATCGGAAAGAAAAAACAACCCCACTACATCTACGCCACCGATTTGCAGCCCCTCTTGTTCGCGGGCATTTATGCCGCGTGGACCGATACCCAAACCGGGGAGCAACTGCAATCTTACGCCATCATCACCACCGAAGCCAATGACTTGATGGCCGAAATCCACAACCTGAAAAAACGCATGCCCGTGGTGCTCAACGCCGATCAGGCCAAAGACTATTTGCGGGGCGATGCCCAAGCGCGAGAAACCTTGCTGAAACCTTGCGATAACGGCCTGTTAACCGCCCACCCCGTGGCCCCGTGGCTCAACTCCACCAAGGTGGATCGGAACGTGCCCCAAGCCCTGCTGCCCGTAGAAAAAGATTTTCCACAGACCTTATTCTGAGAATCTCGTATTGTATATTTGCGCCCCTAATGAAAAAGCTCCTCTGGCTGTCCGTTATCGTATTTACATTTTTCGCTCAACAATCGTGTAATTCTTCGGGTTCGTCCGACCCAAAATCCAAAGATTCTGCAACTGGCGTCGCCGCAGCCAACAAAGCACCCATCGATGTGCAACTGTCGGCCTTTGCCCGCTACATTGCTGGGGTTCACGATGCCCAGAACGACAGTCTAGAGCAAGCCGAATTCTGGAAATTGCATGCCGCCAAAACCGATTTGCGCTGGCGCCTGCTCATGCAAAACGTGGGTACCCCCATCGCTACTTGGGTGGGTGAGAAAAACTACCTCCCCGCCAATGCCCCCAAAACCTTGCTATATCCCTTTGCCGGTGGCGACTTCTTCTATGCCAACCTCTTTTACCCCAACCGCGATACCGTGATCATGATCGGCCTGGAGCCCGTGGGTGGTGTTTTCGATGTGAAAACCCAAGAATCTACCAAGCTCGAAGACTACCTCACCACCTTGGATCGTTGCATGTTCTACCCCCACAAATTGGGCTTCTTCCGTACGTTGAGTATGGACGACGACTTCTCTCACGAGTTGATGAACGGCACCCTGCATACCTTCATGTTTTACCTGGCGCGGAACGGGTTCGACCTCCACTATGTGGAATATTTCAACGTGGATGACCAAGGCAACACCGTAGCCGTAGAGCCCGGTGCCGAAGCCAAAGGATTGAAGATTGGGTATAGCAACAAGTCCGACAAACAGGCAAGACAGTTGGTCTACATGAGCCAAGATATCAGCAACACCGCCAACCAAAAAGCGCCCGGTACCATCAACTACTTGAAGCAGCGTGGCAATGTGGTGTCGTTCTTCAAAGCTGCCAGCTACCTGATGTATAAAGACTACTTCTCCGACATCACCAACGTGGTATTGGGTCAGTCCAAAATCATTCTGCAAGACGATAGCGGTATGCCGATGTCGGCCATGCAAAACGGCGGATTCACCACCGAAGTGTTGGGCGAATACACCAAAACGATTGGGTTGTTCTCCAACTATTTCCAAAAGGACATGCGGGCCGAGTACGAGGCCAAGAAACCCGCCAAACTGCCGTTCACCATTGGCTATAACGCCGAATTTGGTGAGTGTAACCTGCAGTTGGGCACCAAAAAATGAGCAATTTCATCTGCTTCAAAGCCGAATGGCTGGGCGATGACCCGGATCAGGCCGACATCATCACTGCCTACCTGAGCGAATACCCCTTTACCCATTTTGAGTCGGACGGAAACTGGCTAAAGGCCTTTGCCGACGAGAACGACATCGCCGAGCGCGAGTACGAAGGCATTGAGGAGTCGGTGATGGACTACTGCGACCGCATCGAGTGGAGCATTGTGGAGCGTGAGAATTGGAACGAGCTGTGGGAGAAGAATTTCTTTGATCCTTTGCAAGTGGGCGAGTTTTATGTGCGTGCCACTTTCCATCCCGAGGCCCCGGAGGGGACGAGGGCCATTACCATTGAGCCGAGGATGAGCTTTGGCACCGGCCACCATGCCACTACCCGGTTGATGCTCACCGCCATGCAAGAAGCCGCCCCTGAATTTGTGGGCAGTACCGTGTTGGACATGGGATCGGGCACTGGAATATTGGCCATCGCCGCCGAAATGTTGGGCGCCACCAATGTGCTGGGCGTGGAAATCGATGATTGGGTGGTAGATAACGCCAACGACAACTTGCAAATCAACCAAACCCAACACAATACCATGGTGCATGGCGATGTGAAAGCCCTTGCCGGAATCGCAGACGCCCATTTTGATGTGGTGTTGGCCAACATCCACCGCGAAGTGATTCTGGCCGACATGGCCGAATATGTGCGGGTACTGAAGGACAATCACAAGTTGTTTTTGAGCGGGTTGCAGCAGGCCGACGAATCCTTGATTGTTGAGCATGCCCGCAGTTTGAATCTGCGACACCTAAAGACAGAAACCACCGAGGGTTGGTTGATGATTCTGTTGGAAAAAATTGCGTGAGGGTGCGGTAATTTTGGGGTATTTTCGTACCTTTATTTCCCTTGAG
>JBJTNN010000117.1:0-6756 GCA_046074125.1 Bacteroidota bacterium | reverse complement strand
ATAATACAACACTTGAAAAGCAGCATGATAAGGTTCTATGATGATGGGTGTTGTTTCTATTGAGGATTTCTCCAATTCCTTGGCGGTTTTTTGAAGCGCCTCTTTCACGCAAGCTTCATTGGGCGGGGTGAAATTCTTTCCAGAGAGTATTGTAAATAAAAAAATAGGGAGTACAACATAGTATAACCACTGGTTGAAATGTTCCCTCAATCCATTTAGGGCCATCGCCAAAATCAAGCACAAAAAGGGCAGTGTGATGCAAGCGTATCGCTCCGTAAACATGGGGATGGAAAAGGGATGGTCCAAACTCAGCAGCCACTGTCCGAAAAAGGGCAATGCAAAAAGCCACAAGAGGAGTTGGGTATGTTGTTTTTGGACAGCAGCATTGTTGGTGCGTGTGGGTTGAGCGACAACCTTTACAACTGCGTATACCAGCAAAATCATGGCAATGATTGTGGCGGCAGGCGTATTGAGGTATTTCCACAGGGTTAAATAGGGGGCGTCCCAGGGCGCTGGGTTTACCCAGGTGCCCTGGGACGCGCTATCAACAAACCGATGCCATAAATTTGGGATATACCAACCAAATGAAATACCAAATCCCAGACCAACCCAAAGCAAGGATTTCATGACCCATCGCTTTTCATGGGCGGTCCACAACCAATAACCCATGTGAGCCATTAAAATCCAGGCGCCAAAAAAATGGGAAAGACAGAGGATCCCGCCCACAAAACCATAAGCAATCCACGTTGAAGTTTGTGGCTTTTGTATCGCCCTCAAAAAAAGCATCGTACACGCAACCCCCAACAGCAAAGTGAGGTTGTACGTTCTGGCCTCATGCGCCAAAAAGGTGGTGTAATTGCTTGATAAAAAGAGCAAAGCCGCCAATAACCCTATGCGCGCATTTCCCGATTTTTGCTGAGAAAGATTGCCCTGTGCCGGAATTTGTGTGCCCAAAATGTACATGAGGGCAGTCGTAATGCTGCTGAAGATCGCCGAAAGCCATCTAACAGCCAAAGCACTGTCGCCAAACCAACCCATCCAATCATGCAAAATCCATTCGTATAATGGCGGGTTGTTGCCAGTAGAAAGGTGGTGGAGAATGAGGCTGGGCGACATTTGAGCATGGTAAATGCTGAAACACTCGTCTGACGTAAGACTCAGTGTGTCGATCCCTATGAGGTGGATTCCCAGGGCGATGAAAAAAATGGTCGATGCATGGACCGCAAAGTGTTGGAAAAAGGGGAAGCGAATGGGATTGCTCACCATGACGCCCGAATTAAATCCTGCCGAAAATGCGCTTAATTTTCAATTCGATGACCCCAAAGAGTGCCTCGCGGAAAATTTTTGTGCTCATTTTAGAAGTGCCCGCAGTACGGTCTGTGAAAATAATGGGGTGTTCTTGGATTTGAAAACCTTTGCAGGAAGAGCGGAATTTCATTTCAATTTGAAAGGCATACCCCCTGAATTTGATATTGTCGATGCCGATGGTTTCAAGCACTTTTCGCTTGTAACAAACAAAGCCCGCAGTGGTGTCGGCAATGTTTAATCCAGTAATGAATTTAACGTATTTGCTGGCGTAATAGCTCATCAAAACCCGACCCATTGGCCAGTTTACGACATTCACCACGCCGCCAAAATAACGCGAACCTACACAAACATCCGCGCCTGCTTCACATTTGGCAATGAGGTTGGGAAGTTGGTCTACAGGGTGGGAGAAGTCACAATCCATCTCGCAGATGTACTCGTATCCACGCTCCAAAGCCCAATGGAATCCGGCGATGTAAGCGGTGCCTAAGCCATTTTTGCCTTGGCGCTTGAGGATGTGCAATTTCTCACGCTGCTGATTGTATTGCGACATCATTGCATCCACCTGAGCGGCTGTGCCATCGGGTGAATTATCGTCTACCACCAACAGGTCAATGTCTTTGTCCAGCGCCATCACCGTATGGACCATTTTCTCGATGTTCTCGATTTCGTTGTAGGTAGGGATGATAACTAGATACTTCGACATGTGTTTCGGTGAGCGAAATTAAGTTATTTTGCAAGTAAATGAAAAAAATGGGTGAATCATCGGGCGGAAGAAAAGCGTTATTCCTCGATAGAGATGGCGTAATCAATCATGATCCGGGCGATTATACCCAATCGCTGGGAGAATTTCAGGTGCTGCCTGGGGTGGTTGAAACGCTAAAAAGTTGGCATGATGCAGGCTTTCTTCTCATTGTGGTGACCAATCAGGGGGGCTTGGCGAAAGGGCTTTACCCCGAAAGCGAAGTGCATGCGATGCATCAATATTTTCAAGGGCTTTGCATTCAAGCCGGTTTTTCCATTGCCCATTTTTATTTCTGTCCCCATCACCCCGATTACAACGGGCGTTGCTTGTGTCGCAAACCCGGTAGTTTGATGGTGGAAAAAGGGCTGCATCAATTCCATTTGGATCCCAATCAATGCCTGATCATTGGCGATAAGCAACGCGATTTGGATGCGGCTGCTGCGGCCGGAGTCGATGGCGTGTTGATCGATACCAATGCCCGTATCCCTCGTCCGGAAGAAGTCCTTGACGATTTTGCCTAAATAAACTATATTTGTTGTAACGACTATTATGAAATTCAAATTTCACCCTTCAGCGGAGCGCGGCGTCAACAAAATGGCGTGGTTAGATTCTAAATTTAGTTTCAGTTTTGCCCATTGGTATGACCCTCAAAAAATTCATTTTGGGGCTTTGCGGGTGTTGAATGATGACATCATTGCGCCCAATATGGGGTTTGGTATGCATCCTCACGACAACATGGAAATCGTAACCATTATGTTATCGGGTGAGCTGCAGCACAAAGATTCTATGGGACATACGGCCATCATCAAAGCGGGGGAGGTTCAGCACATGACGGCGGGTACAGGGATCATGCACAGTGAGGTCAACTCGAGCAGCACCGAGGAGAGTAAATTGTTGCAATTGTGGGTGTTTCCCCGGGCGCACAATTTAAAGCCTAGCTATGATCAGCGCTTTTTTGATGAGGCAGGTCGCGACAGTCAGTGGCAATTTTTAGCTACACCCCAAGGCGGAGATTCAATCAAAGTGCAACAGGATGCTTACTTCGTACGTCGTTTGATGAAAATGGATGAAACGGCTGCCTACGAACTGCATGGCGAATACCAAGGGGTGTATGTGTTTGTGATTGAAGGCAGTGTAGAGGTCAACGGACAAGCCCTTGGAAGGCGTGATGCTCTGGGCGTTTGGGAGGTTGATCAGCTAGACATCAAGGCTTTGGAGAAGTCTGATGTTTTGTTGATTGAAATTCCGATGCGATAAATCACTTCGCCAGTTCGGCGATGTGGGCCTCGAGTTCTGACTCGGCACCGGGGGTGTATCCTTGGTGGGAATAAACCATTTTGCCATTTTTGTCGAACACAAAGGTCATTGGCGGATTGTTCACGTTCATGGCGCGCGCCAAATCCATGTTTTCATCGAGGATGATTTGGTATTGCCAGTTTTCGGCCAATACTTTTGGCTTTACTTTGCGGCTGTTGCGTGCATCGTCGATGCTCACAGCGACCAATTTTACATTGTATTTTGATTGCCAGTCGGCATAAAGTTCGTCGATGGCTTGTAATTCTTTGATGCAAGGTCCACACCAAGTGGCCCAGAACGACACCACAGTAATTTTGCCTTTTTCAACGGTTGTATTGAAGTTGATGGGCGCGCCATCGATGTCTTTTACTTGAACAGAAGGGGCGTCTTGATTGGCATCTTGACCGAAGATTGCGGGGGTCATAGCCACCAATGCAAACAAAAGAGAGGTAATGTGCTTTTTCATCGTGGCAAAAGTATTCCAAATTTGGTGCCAAACGCCACGGAATTTTTGCAAAATTCGCAACAGTTTCATCGCTTTGGCCATTGGATGTTAACTTCGCAACATGGAAAAGCCCAGTTTGCCATCCGGAACCCGCGATTTTTCACCGCTTGTAATGCAGCGAAGAAAATACATCCTTTCAGTCATGGAGTCGGTGTTTGTTGCGCATGGTTATGGGGCTTTGGAGACGCCTTCGTTGGAAAATTTGAAAACCTTACAGGGAAAATACGGCAATGAGGGGGATCAATTGTTGTTCAAAGTGCTGAATTCTGGGGATTATTTGTCGAAGGTGGGCGAAGATATTTTGCAGAGCAAAGAGGTGAAATCGCTCACGCCGCACATTGCTGATCGAGGGTTGCGCTATGATTTAACGGTGCCGTTGGCGCGGTTTGTGGTCATGAATCGCAACGACATTACCTTTCCGTTCAAGCGGTATCAAATGCAGCCTGTTTGGCGGGCCGATCGTCCGCAAAAAGGTCGTTACAGAGAATTTTGGCAGTGCGACATTGATGTAGTTGGGGCAAATTCTGTGGTGTCGGAGGCTGAGTTGATAGAAATGTATCAAGCCGTTTTCGCCCGTTTGGATTTGGGGGTGACCATTCGAATCAATCACCGCGGTGTCTTGGATGCTTTCATGGGTGTTTTGGGGAACAAGGAAGATTGGAATACTTTCATGATTGTGATTGACAAGGCCGATAAGATTGGTTACGAGGGGGTTGCGAAGGAGTTATCGGAGCGAGGACTAACCCGTGCTTTGGGCGCTTGGGAGTGGCTATGGAATAGTAAATCGGAGCGTGACAACGAGGCCAAATTGGCATTGGCTGCTAATACCGATTTCATGCAGTGCGATGCTTTGACTGCGGCTTTGAATGATTTGCGTTCGATTTTTGGATTGGTAGAAAGTACAGAGAATGTGGTGTTGGACTTTACCTTGGCTCGTGGGCTGAGTTATTATACGGGAGCGGTGTTTGAGGTGGAGGGGTCGGACGGGCGTTTGCCTTCCGATTTCCGGTTGGGAAGTATTGGCGGGGGCGGTAGGTACGACAACCTCACGGGGGTATTTGGATTGAAGGATGTTTCTGGTGTGGGGGTTAGTTTTGGTTTGGATCGGATATACGACACGATGGAGGCGGCCAATTTATTTGAGGGAGTTGGGGTAGATGCTACGGCAACGCTGGTGTGTGCAATGGATGAGGATTGTTTGTTGTTCAGCAGCGGTGTTGCGCGCGCGCTCCGCGCGCGCTTATCCAAGGTAGAACTTTACCCGGGTACGCCGAAATTGAAGAAACAGTTGGACTATGCCAACGATAAAAATATGGGCTTTGCGGTGATCATCGGTCGAGATGAAATGCAAGCCAATCAAGTGGCCTTGAAAAATTTGGTCACTGGGGAACAAACACATTGTTCGGTGGAAGAGGCCATTGAGCAGATCGCATCGGTCAATCGATAATAGAACTTCATGAAATCATTTTATACATTGCAGGAGGCCCTGGAGGCATTGAAACAGCCGGTTGAACTAACCCCGGAAGTGCGGGAGCGAATGGATCGGAGTGTGGCTTTTTTGGCGAAATATTTGTCGGAAGCAACGGCCCCCGTTTATGGGGTGAATACAGGGTTTGGGTCATTGCAAAATGTGGAAATATCGGCCCAGGACTTATCTGCCTTGCAAGAAAATTTGTTGATTACCCACGCCGCAGGCGTGGGTAATCCCCTCAATATGCACCTGGTGCGTACCATGCTGTGGCTCAAAATGCTCAACATGAGCAAGGGGTATTCGGCAATCCGACCTGAGATCTTCGAGCGACTTTCTGCCATGTACAATCAGCAGTGGTATCCCGTGGTTACCGAGCAAGGCTCGCTAGGCGCCTCCGGCGACCTCGCACCGCTGTCGCAAATGGTGTTGCCCCTCATCGGGAAAGGCTTTTTACGCCATCCCCAACACGGTGAGATTTCAGGCGAACAGTGGCTGATTCAAAACAATTGGAAACCTTTGCAATTGGGTCCGAAAGAAGCCCTCGGACTCATCAACGGCACCCAATTTATGTTGGCCCATGCCCTAGAAGCATACCGCAGAATTCGCAACATCGTGAAGCAACTGCCGATTGTAAGCGCATTGAGTGTGGATGCATTCGATTGTAGGATGGATCCCTTCCAAACGCCCATTCATCGGGTGAGGCCTCATGCCGGACAGTTGGCCGCGGCCGCGGAGATTCGGGCCATTTTGGAAGATTCTCCCATCGCCAAGCAAGCCAAAAAGCAAGTGCAGGATCCTTACAGCTTTCGTTGTATTCCCCAGGTTCATGGCGCTTCTTACGATGCCTTGGATCACTGCTTGGATGTGTGGGAAACGGAGTTGAATTCGGTGACCGATAACCCCAATGTATTTGAGGAAGAAAATTTGGTTTTGAGTGGTGGCAATTTTCACGGACAGCCGTTGGCATTGACGTTGGATTACGCCGCGATGGCGCTGTCTGAGCTCGGTAGCATTAGTGAGCGAAGGACCTACCTGTTGGTGAGCGGTCAGCGGGGCTTATCGCCATATTTGGCCGATGGAGCAGGGTTAGACAGTGGATACATGATTGCGCAGTATAGCGCAGCAGCTTTGGCTTCGCAAAACAAGCAGTTGTGTACGCCGGCATCGGTGGATAGTATCATGAGTTCGAACGGGCAGGAGGATCATGTGAGCATGGGGGCCAACGCAGCCACCAAATTGTTGCGTGTGATAGAGAACATCGAGAATATTTTGGCGGTGGAATGGTTGTGTGGGGTGGCGGCTCTAAAACAGCGTGGACAGGCCACGGCACCGGCCTTGCAGCAAGGGGTAGATGCGTTTTCTAAGGCTTACGATATCGACCACAAATCTCAACCCATGCAGGAATTGATCGCCTCTGCCAAAGGGTGGTTGTTT
>JBJTNN010000116.1:0-3072 GCA_046074125.1 Bacteroidota bacterium | reverse complement strand
TTTTGAAGACGTTTATCGCTGATTTCGGTAGCTATTTTGAGTACAGTTTCACCACGAATTATGCGTTGCGTACTTCTGAACAGTCGCTAGAGCAGGCCGTGAATGTGTATCCCAATCCTGCCAGTGGACAGTTTTCGTTGGAGGGTGAACGTTTGGAGGGGGCGTCGGTTGTGATTACGGACCTTCTAGGCAAGCGCGTAGCCCAGATGCAGGAAATTTATGGCAGTCGGGTGAATTTCGAAACTGCTGGATGGGCCAAAGGGATCTACACCGTGGTGATTACCAAAGGCGGTGTCACTGCCACCAAAAAAGTGGTGGTGTATTGATTGAGTTACAGTTACGGGAGTTGCGGTTTTCCGTAAAATCCGAGCAAGGCAGTTGCGATTTTCCGTAATTGAAACTTGTGTAACGGCAGTACATTCACACAATGAATTTTTCTTCTCGCCTTCGTGTGATAGGGAGCGTTGTTCTCCTGCTCTCTATTAACATCTTCCATTTGGGTGCCCAGGGGTTGGATGCGCCGCTTCCGTTCGACAATCGTATCAAAACCGGTGAGCTGTCGAATGGGTTGAAATATTTCATCAAACCCAATCCAAAGCCAGAGAAAAAGGTGGAGCTCCGCTTGGCCATCAACGCAGGATCACTTTTGGAAAACGAAGACCAGCAGGGGATGGCTCACTTCATCGAGCACATGAACTTCAATGGCACAGAGCACTATCCAAAAAATGAATTGGTCGATTACTTGCAGTCCATCGGTGTGCAATTTGGGGCTGATTTAAATGCCTATACAGGCTTCGATGAAACGGTTTATATCCTGCCCATTCCAACCACCAATCCAGAAAACGTGGAAAAAGGATTCGAAGTGCTATCGGATTGGGCTCAAAAAGCCTTGTTTACCGACAAAGACATCAATGAAGAACGCAGCGTAGTGCTTGAAGAAAGTAGGGGAGGCAAGGGTGCTGATGATCGGATGATGCGACAATATCTGCCCAAACTCATGGCTGGTTCGCCGTATGCAAATCGCTTGCCCATCGGCAAAGATGAAATCATCCAACATGGCAGTGCCGAGTTGATTCGTGACTTTCACCGCGATTGGTATCGCCCCAATTTGATGGCTGTGGTAGTAGCCGGTGATATCACCGTGGAACAAGCGGAAGCGTTGATCGCAAAATACTTCTCTTCGCTCACAAACCCCGCATCGGAGCGACCTCGAATCAACGCGGTTGTGCCGGCCTATGCCAAGACAGAGGCGATGGTGCTGACCGACAAAGAAGCCACAATTCAGCAATTCATGATGATGCATTCTGCCCGTAAGAAAAGCATTCATAAAACCGTGGGTGATTACCGCGAAGGCATGGTTCAGAACCTGTTTTTAGGGGCGCTCAACAATCGCTTCGCGAAGCTCACCGAAACCGATAAGCCCCCTTACTTGGCGGCGTTTGTAGATGTGTCGGGCTGGGCCAGAGATTACGAGTCGTTTCAGATGATGGTTTACGCAGGGGCCGATTTGCAAAAAAGCATCCATACAGCCTTGGGAGAATTGAAACGGGTGCGTAGTTATGGATTCAATCAAACGGAAATTGATGTGATCATGAGCAACTTGGTCAGCAGCATGGAAAAGAGTTATAATGAGCGTAAGAACAGGCAATCGAGCAGTGTAGTTGATGAGTTGGTTCGTCACTTTTTACAGCAAGAATCGGTGCCGGGCACAGAAACAGAATACCAATATTATCTGGACTTGCTGCCCACAATTACTGTTGAGGAAGTGAATCAAATGGCCAGGAAATGGCTGGCTGATGACCAACCTTATTTTGCTTTGGCTATGGGTCCGTCGAATTCACCCCTGTCAACATTGAGCGGTAAGCAACTGTTGAAATGGGTAAAGATCGCGCAGAAACAAAAGGTCGTTCCCAACCTCGAGAAAGCATTGCCCAAGTCTTTGTTGTCGACGATGCCGAAGTCGGGTTCGGTGGTTTCAAAGTCAGCCGATGAGCGATTTGGGACGCAAACCCTCACGCTAAGCAACGGCATCACCGTTACCATCAAGCCCACCGATTTCAAAAGTGATGAGATCATTTTGTACGGCATGGGAAAGGTGGGTTCGGAGAATTTTGCCGCTACCGATGCGTTGAACTGCCAATTTATGACCGATATAATTCCTCAAATGGGGTATGGTTCGTTCACGCCCAGTGAATTGGGGGATTTTTTGGCGGGGAAATATGCCAATGTGGGACTGTCGATTGCTTCAACACAAAGTGATGTGTCGGGATCGTCAACCGTGAAAGATTTGGAGACCTTGCTGCAATTGACACATTTGAAAATGACATCGCCCCGAAAAGACGAAACCCTTTTTAAAGGTGTCATTTCCGTGGTGGAGGCCCAGATGAAGGATGTAAAGTCCGAGCCCCAAATGGCTTTCATGGATTCAACGATGAAGTTTTTTTATCACAGCGATCCGCGCAGTCCTATCTCGATACCTACAGAGCAGCAAATTGCGGCCTTGGATCCCGATAAAGCCATAAAAATTCATCAGGAGGTATTTGGGAATGCTGAAGGGTTTCAGTTTTTCTTGGTAGGTAATGTGATGGCCGATTCGATTCAGCCCTTGCTGGAAAAATATTTGGGAAGTTTGCCAGTTCAATCGCGAGGAACAGTAATTTCCGATGCGGGATTGCGACCCATTCAGGGCTTGAATGAACTGAAGTTTTATCGCGGCGCAGAGTCCAAGAGTATGATCGTTGAGAATTACTATGGAACGGGCAGTTTCAATAAGGATTTTGGATTGCATGCGGATATGGTAGGACAAGTGATGGATATCAAAATTATTGAGGAGTTGCGTGAAAAGATTGGTGGGATTTACAGTGGGGGGATGCAAGTGCAGGTGAGGAGAGAGCCCTATGCCAACTTTTCGGCGACAGTGTTTTTACCTTGCGGACCTGAAAGCGTGGACACTCTGCTGAAGGCTGCTCACAGCGAATTGGAGAAATTGAAGCGTGAAGGTCCAACCGAAAAAGACCTGGAAAAAGTGAAAAAAGCCAAGATAGAATCGTACCGAGAAAGTGTAAAAACCAA
>JBJTNN010000115.1:0-2517 GCA_046074125.1 Bacteroidota bacterium | reverse complement strand
CCACCCGCGATTTCGCGACGCAAGCGATAGATCTCTTGCATAGCAGAAATCACCCTTGGATTTTTATCACCCTCCAATTCTTCCACCTTCAATACCAAAGTTTGGTTTTCGTTTTGGAACGTTTGAATCACGTTGTTCAGTGAATCTTCCATTTTGTTTAACACATCTTGCAAAGAATCTTTTGACTTCATTACAGCCATTTTGTTTTGCAATTCTTTGTCGCTGTCCATTTTGTTGATATACAAAAAAGTATTGCTTCCCAAAGAAGCCAACAACAAAATCACGAGCACTGCGGTTAATGCGGTTCTGTTCATACAATTACAAAGGTAAAAAATTATTCAATAATCCACACGTTTTCAACGACTCGCTTTATCGCAAAGTCCCGCTAATACGCTTTTGCAATTCAAAAGGTGACATATTTATGTCAATCAATCGCTGCTTTGGATCCAACAAAAACAACTGAGGCATTGTTTGAAGTTTCAGTATTTCAGCCACTTGCGGTGAACAAAAGCCATGAATCATGTTGGTTTCGTATCTACGGTTATACCCAAACACATATCTACCACTACCACCGTGATTCAACATAATAATTTGCATCGAATCGGGTAATTGTCGCGAAATATGGTGATACAGCGCTGAATCTTTATGAAAAACAGAGTCATCGGCGTTCCATACCAAAACCGCAGTATACTTCCCTTTAAACTTCCGAATGCTTCTTCTGTGCACGGGATTTTCCTTCAATTTCCCGGCTTTATAAGCACCTTCAATCACGCAGAATCTAAATTTTGGAAAGCGATTTCCGAGCAACAAACTCCGTGAATTCTTTACTTTTTTACCAGGAATTGGCGTCGCATCAACACGCCAATGTGGCTGATCTAAATCCGTGAATTTGTACCCTACACGAATTTCCCATCCTTGACCCAACCAATCTAGCACCGTCTTACCCTTGCCCAATTTCCAAGCGTTGGCCGAATTAAAAACGCCGGACTCGTTGCTCACCATGACCATATCAACGGCCTCATCGTTGTATTTCCCGTTGAGATTTACATCTTTGAGCGCCCAGTAAAGCGTATCGTTGTTGTATACAGAGCTACCCCACACCACCGACAAACGACGTTGGCGAAAACTATTCGAAACCCCAATGAATTTGCGATCCCCTTTCACCAAATCAACGGCATCTGCATACAATTTTTGGTAAGATTTCAACTCGCCACCCCCGAAAAATCCCAATTGCAATGATACCCCCCAAGGTTGCCCATCGAGTTGAATAATACTGCCTAATTCCGGGATCACGGGCGATGAAAAGGGTACCGACGAAGGGGTATAATACTGCTCGGGGTCGTCGGTCAAGTCTAGGTTATGATTCAAATCTACCCAGACACGGGCTTTGCGGTATTTCATTGCTTGCGGACGTTCAACCACCAACAACGTGTGATTCGGCAGCAAACCCACTCCGTGATTGTGATGGGCAAACCCATACACCAAATTGGATTTCAAATGCACCGAAACCCCTTGCCCACTTGAATCCCTCAGGTATAGTTGTTTGGGCAATTTTACCGAGTATTGGGATAATTTCATGCCAGGGTAATCGGCCGACATATCAATGGGTTGATGGCATTTCACCGAAACCGAACCATCAGAAATCACACTCAATTCGGCATTTGACAACTCAAACAACGGCAACACATCCAAAAGATGCATCATTTCATCATCGATTCCTCGACTCAAGAAATTGACTTGCAACGGACTGTTTTGAACCAACGACTTGTCGGATGCTTGTCCACCAATCATCTGCGCCTCCAAACCCATAGGCAGCCACGAGGCCAACATCGCCAAGCTGCCCAAGAAAATGCCCCTCATGCGTTTGGTTTACTTGAACACGAAGCGAACCAAAATCACGCACAAAGCAACGGCAAACATCAAAATGGAAATGCGATTCATGCCGTGCATCATTCTCAAGTTCAAATTCGACGAACTACCTTCTTGCTTGCGAAAGGTTAAATAGGATAAGATTTTCTTGAAGATCATGATAAACAAACTTAGTTAAAAACCTGCGCTATTGAGATTTATCCTTCTCTTTTTCTTGCAACACTGCATGAATGTCGATGGGATGGCTCACTGCTTTGTTGGTTACTGCCAAATCCAATACCTGCAACATGTTGGTGACGTAGGAAAACTTCAAACCCTCCAGGTATTTCGCGGGGATATCCAGAACATCCTTTTGGTTTTGCTCACACAAAATCACTTCCTTGATACCGGCGCGTTTGGCTGCCAACAACTTTTCTTTGATCCCTCCCACTGGAAGTACTTTGCCCCTCAGCGTAATTTCACCCGTCATCGCCAAATGGCTTTTCACCTTGTTTTGGGTAAACAACGAGGCCAAACTGGTCAAGATCGCAATCCCTGCACTGGGCCCGTCTTTGGGTATCGCCCCAGCAGGAAAGTGCACATGAATATCCCAATGGTCGAACACCCGGGCATCAATATTCAAATATTCAGCATGCGCCTTTAGGTAGG
>JBJTNN010000114.1:0-6668 GCA_046074125.1 Bacteroidota bacterium | reverse complement strand
CATCGACAAAATTCGCGATACCGCCGATGCGCACAACCGCGTGTTTTTCATCGAAGTAATGGGCCGTCACTCAGGTCATATCGCCCTGCATGCGGGAATCGCTGGTGGAGCAGAAGGCATTTTCATCCCTGAAAGAGGCAATGAATTTGAAGACATTGTAAAACTTTACGAATCCAAAGCCCGGAAAAAGGAATTCAGCATTTTTGTTGTAGCCGAAGGTGAGGAAGAAGGTCACGCCTACGACATTGCCAAAAGATTCCAAACCATTTACCCCGATACCGATTGCAAAGTCACCGTTTTGGGCCATATACAGCGCGGAGGACGTCCTACCGCCAACGACCGAATCTTGGCCTCGCGCTTGGGTGCCCACGCGGTAAAAGCACTGATCGAAGGGCAGCGAAATCAAGCCGTTGGTGTGGTAGACAATCTCATTCAGTTTACCCCCTTCAAGGAAGCCATTGAACACAAAAAGGATATCCAAGACAACCTTTGGACCTTGAATACCATCATCACCCGTTAATACAAGCAGATGCTTACCCACCTGAAAATTCAAAACTACGCGCTCATCAAAGCCCTAGACATTGATTTTCAGTCGGGCTACACCAGCATCACCGGTGAAACAGGTGCAGGAAAAAGCATTTTGCTGGGTGCCATTGGATTGGTTATGGGGGATCGGGGCGATAGTTCTGCCATTTTAGACCCTTCGCAAAAATGTGTGATAGAGGCCGAATTCAGCATCGAAAAGATGCAGTTATCCCAAGCCTTTGAAGCCAGAGACCTCGATTATTCCAATCACTGTACCGTAAGGCGTGAATGGCATCCCAACGGAAAAACCCGTTCGTTCATCAACGACACCCCAGTAACGGTTGCTGAACTCAAATGGTTGGGCAACCAACTCTTAGAAATCCACTCCCAGCATACTGGGCTATTGGTTACCCAAGCCGAAGAACAGCTGAAACTGCTCGATGCTTTTGCCGGCACCGAGACGCTGCTTTCTACCTACAAATTGGCACTGTCTGATGTGCAGCAGATGAAAGCCTTGTTGAAAGAAAAACAAGCCCTCCTAGCGCAAATTCAACGCGATTCAGACTACCACCAATACTTGTTGAACGAATTGCAAGAATTCAACCCTGTAAGTGGCGAAGAAGTCGATATCGAACAGGAAATCAACCTCCTAAGTCAGTCCGAACAACTCTCCTATGCCCTATCCAAATCGTCTGCACTGCTCAACGGTGGCGATGGCAGTTTGCTGGACCTAACGTCGAAAATCAAATCCGAACTCAAAGGATTTGTGGGCCTGGGCAAAGACTTATCGGAATTTTACGAGCGAATCAATCAAGTATCCATCGAAGCCAAAGAGCTGTCACGTGATATCGAAGGTGCTATTCACAATCATGAAAGCAATCCGCAACGTTTAGACATGTTGAACGAGCGATTTTCGGCATTGCAACAATTATTGAAAAAACATGGGTGCACTGAAGCGGCAGAATTGATACAAAAACGAGAAGCATTGGAAGCCACCCATGCTGGGGAACACACTTTGGAAGAAGAAATTGAGTCGTTGTCGAAAAGTCTAGACGCCGCCAACGCCAAAATGGTCCATCTTGCCGATGATTTGCATCAGCAGCGTTCCCAACAAAAAGACGCCCTGTCTGAGCAAGTCATTGCCCATTTGCATCAACTGGAAATGCCCTTCGCCCAAATGGCCATTCAATTGGAGCAACAAGAGGCTTATACAGAAACGGGGAACAGCAAAATCACCCTGTTGTTCAGTGCAAACAAGGGACAAACGCCCATGCCCATTGAAAAAGTTGCATCGGGTGGTGAAATTTCTCGGTTGAACTTCTGTCTAAGAACCATCATCGCCGACCTTAAACAATTGGCAACGTTGATTTACGATGAAGCAGACACTGGCGTGAGTGGAGAAGTAGCGAGCCGATTGGGTTATTTGATGCGCAAACAAGGTCAGCGCCAGCAAATTTTGGCCATCACCCACCTACCCCAAGTCGCAGCCTCGGGCAATCAACAGTTGTTCGTTTACAAAAACAACGAAGCCGACATCAGTGAAACCCAAATACGCACATTGGATCAACCGGGAAATTCAAGCCCTTGCGGAAATGTTATCAGGGCGCAACCCCAGTGAGGCGGCGAAGCTCAACGCCCAACATTTGTTAGAGGTCCAGTCCGTCTGACGGTTTTTCTTCGAGTTCGTAGCGTTCGTAATTCACATCAATTTCGGTGGGTTTTGACTGAGCCGCCGTTGTCGCCAGCACATCACAACGCTCGTTTTCTTTGATGCCCGCATGTCCTTTCACCCAGTAAAACTTCGGCTTATGAACCTCGTAGAGCCCTAAAAATGCTTGCCACAAATCTACATTCTTCACCTTTTTCCAGCCTTTGGCCTTCCATCCAAACAACCAGCGTTTTTCAATGGCATCGCAAACATATTTGCTGTCGGTGTAGACTTGAATGGGCAAACCGGGCGACTTAATATGTTTCAGCGCCATGATCACCGCCAACAGCTCCATGCGGTTATTGGTAGTTCGTCGAAAACCACCCGATAGTTCTTTGCGATGTTCAGCATGCATCAAAACAGCGCCATAGCCACCTGGGCCGGGATTGCCGAGGGCTGCTCCGTCTGTGTAGATGATAATTGGCAAAGACATGCAACAAAGTTAACGGTTTGTGGTGGTCAAGTTCCTGCAACGGGGCGTATTTTTGTGTCATGGAAGCGGAAATCATTACCATCGGCGATGAATTGTTGATTGGTCAAACCATCGACACCAACAGTGCCTATTTTGGACAACAATTGGGCAGCATTGGCATTTCCATTTCACGGAGAACGGCTGTGAGCGACAAAGAATCGGCCATTTTATCGGCATTGTCGGAGGCATTTTCCCGGGTAGACCTTGTCATCATGACCGGCGGATTGGGCCCTACCAAAGACGACATCACCAAAAAAACCCTTTGCCAATATTATCAATGTGGCTACAGACGCGATGAAGCGGTATTGTCGCACCTTGAATCGTTGTTTGCCTCCCGCGGGAGACTTATGTTAGAAACCAACAAAGTTCAAGCCGACGTGCCCGAGTCTTGCGAAACCCTCCATAACGCCGTGGGAACGGCACCCGGCATGTGGTTCGATCATCAAGGCAAGGTACTCATTTCATTGCCCGGTGTGCCGGGAGAAGTGTATCACCTGACGGAAGAACGGGTTATCCCGCGCTTAAAATCCAAGTTTCCATTACCAACGGTAGAGCATCGCACCCTCATTACGTTGCAGAAAGCCGAAAGTCTGTTATCACGACAGCTAGAAACTTTTGAGGCATCATTACCACCGCATTTGTCCTTGGCCTATTTACCAAGTTTCAACATGGTAAAATTGCGGCTATCTCAGGTCTCAAATTCAGGGCAAACGAACGGCGATATCGACGAGTACTTTTCAAAACTGCAGGCTTCTTTCCCCGAGGATGTATTTTGTTTAGGCGATATCGATCCTGCCTTGTACTTGTCTAATTACCTCATTAAAAACAACATAAGATTCACCACCGCCGAAAGTTGCACGGGTGGTTGGGTGGCCCATCGACTGATGCAGGCCCCGGGCATATCTGCCGTTTATCCGGGTTCGTTGGTGGCTTATGCGAACGATGTGAAACAGGGTGAATTGGGTGTAGACCCAGCCATTATTGAAGCGCATGGAGCCGTCAGTGAAGCTTGCGCATTGGCTATGGCAAAAGGGGCGTTAAAAAAGTTTCAAGTGGATCTGGCTATAGCAACCACGGGCATTGCAGGTCCTGGCGGGGGAACCAAAGAGAAACCTGTAGGATTGGTTTATATCGCGGTGGCAACAAATGATGCGCATTTTTGTAAGCCATTTCGGTTGTTTGGCAATCGCGAACAGATCATTCAACGCAGCAGCAATGCCGCCCTTTGGATGGTAAAACAACTGTTGAAATTGCCTTCAGATCCTGCCCTGTAATTGGACTAGGGAATGTCCATACTCCGCGGAATTTCAGTACCTTTGCAGTACATTCATGACCGAAAAAATTCTCATCCTCGACTTTGGTTCACAGTACACGCAATTGATTGCCCGTCGGTTACGCGAACTTTTCGTGTATTGCGAAATCCATCCGTTTAATCACATCCCTGAGTTAACGCCCGACATTAAAGGAATTATCCTTTCTGGCAGCCCCTGTTCTGTCAACGAAACAGACGCGCCGATGGTCGATTTGGATCGTTTAATGTCGCACGGCCCCCTACTCGGCGTTTGCTATGGCGCACAGTTGTTGGCCAAAGTAAAAGGCGGTGTAGTGTCGCGCAGCGACCACCGAGAATACGGCAGAGCCATGATGATCCGCTCGCAAGAGGGCAATGCTTTGCTACAAGGACTGAGTGCAGAATCCCAAGTTTGGATGAGCCATGGCGATACCATCACCGCATTGCCCGATCATGCAACCATCATCGCAAAAACAGAATCCATTCCCGTGGCGGCCTTCAGCATGGAAAGCCAAAACCCCGTTTATGGTATACAATTTCACCCCGAGGTGTATCACAGCACCGAAGGATTGGCCCTTTTGAAAAATTTCGCCTACGGCATTTGTGGCTGTGCGGGAGATTGGACCCCCGGGCATTTTATTGATGAAACAGTGGCCCAGATTCGGGCTACGGTTGGACAAGATCAAGTCATTTTGGGATTATCGGGCGGCGTAGACAGTTCAGTGGCGGCGTTGTTGTTGCACAAAGCCATCGGCAAGCAACTGCATTGCATTTTCATCGATAACGGTTTGTTGCGCAAGAACGAGTTTGCCTTGGTTCAAGAGGCCTACAAACAATTGGACTTAAACGTGATTGGCGTTGATGCTTCCCAACAGTTTTACGATGCTTTGGCTGGTTTGACCGATCCTGAAGCCAAGCGCAAAGCCATTGGTCGCGTGTTTGTGGAAGTTTTCCAAGACGAAAGTGCAAAAATCAAGGACGCCAAGTGGTTAGCACAAGGCACCATCTACCCCGATGTGATTGAAAGCGTGAGCGTTAAAGGTCCGAGCGCCACCATCAAAAGTCACCACAACGTGGGAGGATTGCCAGAAAAAATGAGTTTGAAAATCATCGAGCCATTGCGCAGTTTGTTCAAAGACGAAGTGCGAAGGGTTGGCGATACGATGGGTTTACCGCACGACATCCTTCACAGACATCCTTTCCCAGGTCCTGGATTGGGGATCCGCATTTTGGGTGATATCACTGAAGCCAAAGTTAAATTGTTGCAAGAAGCCGATTGGGTTTACATGGAAAAGTTGCGTGAGCATGGATGGTACAACAAAATTTGGCAAGCTGGCGCCATATTGCTGCCTATCCAAAGTGTAGGAGTCATGGGCGATGAAAGAACGTACGAGCAAGTGGTGGCGTTGCGCGCTGTCACGAGCACCGATGGAATGACCGCCGACTGGGTACATTTGCCCTACGAAATCTTGGCCGATATTAGCAACAGCATCATCAACCGCGTGAGGGGTATCAACCGCGTGGTTTACGATATTAGTTCTAAGCCACCCGCAACCATTGAATGGGAATAAAACAATGAAAGCAGGCATCCGTGGGCATAAAATCGTGGGCAGCACTTACCTCAAAGGTTTGTGTGTTGTGGCGTTATGCTTATGGACGGGTGTAGCTGTTGCACAGGAGCTCGTAGGTCCGAAAGTGGATACCCATGTAGGTCCATTGCGCATTGGCATTGCTTTGCCGTTTCATGCCAAGAGTGAAAAAGCCAACCCATTAACCGATGCCATGTTGGATTATTATTTGGGGTTAAAGCTGGGATTTTCAGAATTGGAAGCAGAGGGGTTTCAGGCCAATGTGAGTGTTTGGGATACGGAGCCTACCGACAGTCTGCCGTTGAATAAATTGGCGTTGGCGGCGATTGTGAAAAGCGACAATTTCAAGGACCAGCAAATACTCATTGGTCCGGTATACGAGGAAAATTTCAAAGCCATCGCCCAGCACAGTGAGTTGGTTTGGAAGACAACGCCCAGCGCTTGGATTTCACCGATGTCCTATGTAAAGCCGGGCATGAGCAAGGGCAAAGGTCCATACCCCAACATGAACTTTTTCATCAACGATACACTGCGATACAAGAGCGTGGCCAAGAACATCGTTGGGATGTTCCCAAAACACCGGATCTGTATCGTGATTGATGCCGATAAAAACAGCAAAGTCAAGGGCGGCATGTATAAGTTGGTGATGCAGAAACTTACCACCAAATTGGTAACCATTCACGTGTTAAAGAACGGGGTTTTAACGCCGGCCTTGCCGAAGCGAGACAGCATTGTGATGGCTTCGTGCATTCCAGATGCCACGGTTCGTGTGGCATTAGAAAAGATGTTAGATAAGCGACAGCAGAGTTGGTTGGTGGCTGATTTGGGATGGTTTGAGGATAAGCGATATTATTCAGGGCTCAACGATCCTTTGTGTATTTATCCCACCGTGAATTTTACCGATTTTCACGACCAGGCCACGTTGGATTTTTCACGCAAGTTTTTCAGTACTTACGGATTCGAACCAAGTCGGTTTGGGTTCATTGGATACGACCAGGGCAAGTTTTTGGGTTACAGCAGCATGGCATTTGGACCCGGATTTTTGTCGGCCTTACCCGATGCCACTTACGAGGGGTTGATCAA
>JBJTNN010000113.1:0-3450 GCA_046074125.1 Bacteroidota bacterium | reverse complement strand
CCCCATTTTCTCTCCCGTCAAATTCACCGCATAAAACAACACAAACAATATCACCGAAATCACCAATGGCATCCCAATCCCGCCTTTTCGAATGATCGCCCCCAACGGCGCCGAAATCAAAAACAACAAAATCACCAAAATTGAAAAGGCAAACTTCTTGTGCAATTCGCTCCGGTATAAATCCACATCCGTCTCCTCAAAATCCAAACTGGTAAACAAGCCCTCTTCCGTGCCCTTCACCGATCTGGCATGATTCAACGCCGCTGCCACAATCGTGGCACGCTGCGCCTGCGGATAATTCTTGATCATCTGCGTTTCCTTTAATCCCTCAAACACCGCCGCATTCCTGCGATAACGTTGCAAACCCGTATCCTGCGTCATCACCCCCGGTGCGTGAATGTATTTGCCTAAATACTTGGAATTATCGTCGCGCAATGAAGCACATTTCAAATGAAACGTATCGATGACCTTTAACAGTTGCGACACGTTTTGCAAACGGTAGTCAGAAGCAATCAAATCCCTGTCCGAGAACGTAAAATCCAAACTCGACAAATCAATTTGCATCCGCTGTTTCTCAAAATACATCTGATTGAAAGGATGGGTTTTGCGATACTCCGGCGCATTGGTCATCTCCTCGTACCGCACCCCATTGTGCAAGGTGAAATTCAACACCGTTTGGTCCGGACTCAAGATCATGGTTCCCCACTCCGCCCGCAACACGTTCAAGCGCTTGCTGTCGTCCTTTTTGTACTCATAAATCAATACATCCCTTACGGTTTGATTGTCGGCCTCTTTCTTTCCAACCCTAATGGCAAACCCCTCAATGTTGTGATAAAACACGCCCTCCGCCAAATTGAAGGTGGGCTTTTTCTGTCGCACATCTATCATCAACCCCGCCTGCTCCAGCTTGGCTTTGGGAATCACATAATTCAAAAACAAGAAGTTCATCACCGCCAAGCAACACATCAAAATAAAGATGGGCCGCAGCGCCCGCAACAGCGAAATTCCGTTGCTCTTCATCGCCACCAACTCAAAACTCTCACTCAAATTCCCGAAGGTCATCAGTCCGGCAACCATGATGGTTAGCGGCATCGCCATCGGCACCAAATCGGCCAGCGAATAAAATATCAACTGGGCCAAAATGTCGTTTGAAATGCCCTTCCCCACCAACTCATCGATGTATTTCCACAGAAATTGCATCAAAAACAGGAACATGCTGAGGAAGAACGTCACCGCAAACGGTCCCACGTAAGACCGCAATAGCAGGATGTCTACCTTCTTCAACTTCAGAAAATTCCCCTTCATTTTGCGACCCCAAAGATAGTAAAACTATCCTAGGGCAACCGCACGAACCCCGAGGGATTCACGCCCGTGCTCAACAGCACTTTTTTCGATGGATTATCCAATGGATATCGCAATACAGAACCATTGCTCACATAGTCCTTGGCATCCGCACAATACAATACATTGGCTATCGGGTCGTAATAATAGCCGTAGAGCTGAGTGAAAGCCGGATCCAGCAGCACCGACATGTTGGCCTCAGATTGTGCGTCGGCCTTGAAACTCCATATTTTGTTGCTGCGCGACACAAACAATGTGCCCCCATTGCGGGAGGTTTGAATGCTGCCTACATCGCCTTTCATCTCCCATCGCGACACCTGAATTGTGTTAATTTGTCCCATCGCAAACGCCGTTAAACTGGCTTTACCGTTGTAGGAGCAACCCACCCAAAGCTGCATCGCGGCATCCACGGCCAAATGCAGCGCACCCGAATCCACTTGCAGTGTCTGCGCCACCGCATGGGTACTAGGATCCACCAACAACACTTCGCCTTTGTATGCCGCCACCGCAACGTATCCACCCCACCAAACCATTGATTCTGTCCATCCGGGCATGGCAATCTCCTTCACCGTTTTTAAGTTGGCCGTATCCAGCACACTGATTTTATTGGCATACAAATCACTCACCCAGAGTTTATCGCCCACCAACAACAGGTTCCGGGGCGATTTCAAACCCGTATTCGACTTTGTCTGCTTCAACGACTTGGGATCGAGGCCCAGCACTTTGCCACTGTTATTGACGCTCAAAAACAAATTATCGCCCGCCACAATGCCGTTTTGTAACACATCGCCCAAGGGTTTGTTGTTGACCGACTCATAAGCATTGTTCCAAATTCGGGTACCGGCCGTATCGGTTGAAATAACGTCGAGTTTGGCATTCCCCCACATGAAATTGCCCTCGCAAAGCACCGCCACCCGTTCATCGCCCATGGGGGCAACCAAAGGCGGGCCGATTACTTGATCTTCACAGCCGTGAATCACGAGCACCATGGGGATTAGGCAACCCCAAACAGTTTTTGCACTCGGTTTTTTGGGCATTTTAACCATGGCGATGAGGCGATGTTTGATGGAAAGTTTCATGTGGGTGGATGCGAATTAACAAACTACTTCTAACTACACGAGAGCCATTATTGCTTCACGAAAGAGGCCGTTTCTTGTCCAACCGCTGTACTCACTTTCACTTGATAGGTACCCAGCGCAAAGCGACTCACATTCAGGGTATTTGAGCGACCATCACAAGGTTGAAACAGCACGGTTCTTCCAGCGATATCGATCACTTCGATGGTTTTGGCTGGGTGTTGAGTTTGAATTTCTACAACGTCTTTCGCGGGATTTGGGAAGACTTTGGCTTGAAGGGTGTTCAATTTCTTCGCGGAGAGCCAATGACCGTATAAAATGTTGTCTACACAGAAAAATCCAGGGGTGTTCATGCCAAACTGACCGTTGTCGGAACTTTCCAACTCAAAGGAAATGCTATCTACAAATCCCTCGGGGAAATAGGTAGGCAAATTCACGGTTTGCCAAGAATCTAATAGGTAGTCTTTTGAGTTGTCGGCAAAGCGAAAATCTGCCAATACAACGCGCTTGCTCTGCACGTATTGGGTATCCACGAAAAATTTGATGTTCAACACAAAGCTATCGGCGTCATTGCCTGTAGAGCCGCCGAATTTTTTGGCGAAATTATCGCCATTTTTCATGGAGTTGTAGGCATAGGTTGAATTGGCAACATCTATTGAGAGAATACCTTCACAAACCGATCCATTTTGCAACAAATACGTGCCATTCATTCCCACTGCGAAGGCTTTACCATTGAATTTTCCACTGGCATTTCTCTCCGATCCATAAGCCGGTTTTGCGCAATACAAATGCTTCATGAAATCGGATGGACCGGTAGACCCATCGATTTGTTTGGAGATGGCCCAACCGCCCGACCAATAACCGCCCCAAGAGGTATCGTATTGGATGGGCATTTTGGGTGCATAGGCGTTTAACACGGTGCGAAATTTAAATTCCTTTTCACCTTTGCTTCCATTGATAACGTTACCAGAATCCAGCGTAACTTCTTCGAAGCCTTCGCTGATAAATTGTGCATGGGTAGCGCCTACCAGGG
>JBJTNN010000112.1:0-3104 GCA_046074125.1 Bacteroidota bacterium | reverse complement strand
CTTCGCCGACGCTAAATGGCGCTACGCCATCATCGTTCTGCTCGAAGACCATGAGCTCTTGTCCCCATGGCATCAGTACCTGATACTGTGTTGAGACGCCGATATAAGAAACATCTTCAATCTTTCCACCGGTAAGGAGATTGCCTGAGGTTGGAGTTGAAAGACGCGAGATACGGAACTTCTCTGGGCGAATTCCAGCATAGATTGAGTTATCTACAGCATGAGAGCGATTCTTAGCCAGAGAAATCTTCTGACCGAAGAGATCAACGATGTGGTTGTCGCCATCATTGCCAGAGATTGTTCCTTTGATGAGGTTCGACTGCCCGAGGAAGTTAGCAACAAATGCAGTCTTTGGATTGTCATAAAGATCTGCTGGTGAACCGAGTTGCTCAATCTCTCCCTCGTTCATCACTGCGATGGTATCGGCCATAGTCATAGCCTCTTCTTGATCGTGAGTGACGTGAACGAAGGTAAGTCCTACCTCTTTCTGAATCCACTTGAGCTCAATCTGCATCTGGCGACGCAGCTTGAGATCGAGTGCACCGAGAGGCTCATCGAGAAGTAGGAGTGCTGGGCGATTGACGATTGCACGAGCAAGTGCGATGCGCTGCTGCTGACCACCAGAGAGCTGAGTCGGCTTTCGATTTGCTAAGTGTGATAACTCAACAAGATCATTACCCAACCTCAACGTGCAATTGTTGGTGGTTGACGAGGCGCACTGCATCAGCATGTGGGGCCAGGATTTCCGTCCTTCCTACCAGCGACTCAGCGAACTGCGCACCCTCTTGCCAAAGGTTCCCATGGCGGCCTTTACGGCCAGCGCGCCAGCGTGGATCCAAGACGATATCATCCAGGGGCTTCAGTTGAGAAACCCAGCCATTCACAAGGGCGATTTCTCGCGCAACAACTTGGTCTTTCACGCCCTAAAAAGTCAAGACAAGGCCTTGCACATTGTCCGCATTTTGGAGCGGTCTCAGGGTAGCGCCTTGGTTTTCGCGCACACCAGAAAATCGGTGGAAGGGATTTGCAAAACACTGCTAGAACAAGGGATATCGGCCAGTTTTTATCATGCGGGACTGTCGAACAGCGAGCGAAGCGAGCGACAAAACGCCTGGGTTTCCAACCACGTACGGGTGATGGTATGCACCAACGCCTTTGGCATGGGGGTCGACAAACCCGATGTGCGGTTGGTGATTCACAGCTATCCGCCGAAAAACCCCGAAGATTATTATCAGGAGGCCGGCCGTGCCGGCCGGGATGGACAGTCGAGCCATTGCGTACTCCTCTACCACCCCAACGATTGGCAAGAAATTCATCAAAACCTCTTGCAGCAACACCCACCCGAAGAAGCACTCAAGCACGCCTATCATGGCCTATTGAACACTTTGGGCATCTCGGATGGCGAAGGCGAATGGCAGCAAAACCCGGTAAACCTATCGGCCATCGCACAGCAACTCAAAACCAATCCCAAGGACCTGTATTACGCGGTAAAAGCCTTGGAAATACTGGGACAGTGGCAGTGGATTGAAGGCCAATGGCAGCCCGCCAAGGTGATGATGACCGGCAGTGCCGATGAGATTTATGCGTTCAAAGAGTCGCAACCCGCTTACGGCATTCTGTTGGATGTGTTGCTGCGCGGACATGGGGGCATTTTCGATCATCCAATAGCCATTCAAGAGGCATCGCTCGCCAAACGATTGCGCAAAGGCGATTTCGAACGTGAAGTATCGGCCCAAGAAATCCAGCAGGTACAGCGCATGCTGATGCAGATGGCCACGCTCAAATTGCTGCGCTACCAGCCGGCCACCGAATGGCCCTTGTTGATGTTGAATGAACCCCGGAGCTTGTATCCCAGCCTCAACATGGGATTGTTACAGCGATTGTTGCAGCGCAGGCTTGAAGCATTGGAGCAACTAAAATCTTATGCCACGGGCGATACTTGTAGAAGTGCCTTTTGGAAGTCCTATTTCACCGACGACCCCGCCAAGGAGACGTGCGGCACCTGCGATGTTTGCAAAAGAAAGGACAGAATTGCAGGGGATGTCAAATCTCGACAATTCTGGCAAACCACTTTGCAATCCCAACCCCAGGGCAGCGCCACCCAAATTTTGAAACAATTCCCACTCACCCAACAGGGCATTTTGGTGCAAACGCTGCGCATTTTGCTCGATGAAGGTTGTATTATTGAAAACGAAAACCAAGCACTGACATGGGTAGGCGAATCATTTTTACAGTAACCAACGATTTGGCGTTCGACCAACGCATGCAGCGCATTTGCAGCAGTATGGCGGCCGCAGGTTACGCAGTAACCTTGGTCGGCCGCCTCCATAAAACATCCCCACCCCTGTCGGCCCAGCCCTATCAACAGGTGCGCTTGAAACATTTGCTGTTTCGCAAAGGCAAATTGTTCTATCTAGAATTCAATGTGCGCTTGCTGATTTATTTGTTGCTCACCCCCACGGATGCCATTTGTAGCATCGACTTAGACACAGCGCTGCCCGGCTTGTGGGCCGCAAAAGTTAGACAGAAATTCCACATTTTCGATGCGCATGAGCTGTTCACCCATGTGCCGGAAGTTGCCCGCAGACCCAAAGTCCAAGCCATTTGGTCGTGGGTGCAAGCCTATACCTTCAAACACACCGATGCGGCTTATACGGTTGGACCTGCCATCGCGCAATATTTCGAGGACCTCTACGGCAAACGGGTGTGGGTTGTGAGAAACATGCCCGAGGGTAAGCCGGAAACCGATGCGGGAGCCCATGACGCAGTTACAGCGGGAGCGGATCAAGCTGTTCACACGGGAGCGGATCAAGCGGTTTATGCGGAAGCGGATCAAGCGGTTTATGCGGGAGCGGACCAAGCGGTTTATGCGGAAGCGGATCAAGCGGTTCACACGCAGGAGGTTCACACGGGAGCTGGCGACCAGTCGCAAAACAAACCAATAGACAATCCTTTCGAGTGGCTGCGCAACAAACAATTCATGCTCTACCAGGGGGCGTTGAATGAAGGTCGGGGCTTGGAGGTGTTGATCGAAGCCATGAAATCGATTCCTTGCGAATTGGTTTTGGCCGGTGAGGGCGATTTGAGCAAGGCTTTGCGAGAGC
>JBJTNN010000111.1:0-3657 GCA_046074125.1 Bacteroidota bacterium | reverse complement strand
GCACTGCTCTTTCTGCCGATGTATCGCAAAGCGGATGGGAAATCGTAGCGAGCCAAATGCAACCATGTACCCTGGTTTTTGGGTTCCTCTTGTGCCCAGCAGAATTCGGCGCCTTTGTACTGTTCGAAAATCTCAGCCAACTTCCACTCTGGCAATGGATACAACTGTTCGATGCGCACAACGGCCACATCGCTGTGGTTGCCCGCTTCCTTGCCAGCCAAAATATCGTAATAGATTTTACCGGTGCAGAAAACCACCCTGCGCACCTTTTTCGCTACTTGGTTGTCGTTGATGACCTCTTGGAACTCGCCCTCACTAAGATCTTTCATCGTGCTTACGCACTTGGGGTGACGCAATAAGCTCTTGGGACTCATGATTACCATTGGCACTTGGAAGTCACGCTTCAACTGGCGGCGCATCGCATGGAACAAACTGCCTGGGGTTGAGCAGTTCAACACTTGCATGTTGGAACCGGCACACAACTGCAGGTAACGCTCCAAACGCGCACTGGAATGCTCAGGTCCTTGGCCTTCTTGTCCGTGCGGCAACAACATCACCAAGCCGCTAAATTTGCCCCATTTGGCTTCGGCGCTGGCGATGAATTGGTCGATGATGATCTGTGCACCGTTCGAGAAATCGCCGAACTGGGCCTCCCAAATGGTTAGTCCGTTGGGGGTGCTGGTGCTGTATCCGTATTCATAACCCAAGGCCGCGTATTCGCTCAGCAAAGAGTTGAAAATGCTCAATTTGGCCTGGCTCTCTGTGAGGTTGTTCAGCGGTGCATACTCCTGTTCGCTGTCTTCCTTTTTGATGACCGCATGTCGGTGCGAAAACGTACCCCGCTCTACATCTTGGCCCACGATTCTCACTGGGTGACCTTCGGCCAACAGGGTGGCATAGGCCAACAATTCGCCCATCGCCCAATCGAAGGTGCCATTTTCGACCATTTTGGCGCGATCAGCGAAGAGGTTTTGCACTTTTTTGATGGGCAAGTTGCCTTCGGGAATGTGGGACAATTTTTTACCCAGCGCTTGTAAGGTTTTGACGTCGACGCCTGTTTTGATTGGATTTTGGAAATCTTTGGGTTTGGCGTGGTGGAATCCTTCCCATGTATTTTTTACATCCGAGGATTTGGGTTTGAAATCGCCTTTGGCTTCCTCGAATTTGGCTTGCAATTGGGCGCGGAAATCAGCTTCCATCTCTTGGGCCAACGCTGCATCGATGTCGCCACGCTCCATGAGTTTCTGTTTGTAAATCTCTCTGGGGTTGGGGTGTTTATCGATGAGTTTGTACATCAACGGCTGGGTAAAACGGGGCTCATCGCCTTCGTTATGTCCGTATTTGCGGTATCCCAACAGATCAATGAAAATGTCTTGGTTGAACTCGAGGCGATAGGCCATGGCCAATTTCACAGCATGCACAACGGCTTCTACATCGTCGGCGTTCACGTGCAACACGGGACAAAGGGTTACTTTGGCCACATCGGTGCAATAGGTAGAGGTTCTGGCGTCGAGGTAGTTGGTGGTAAAACCGATTTGGTTGTTGGTAACCACGTGGATGGTTCCGCCCACGTAATAGGCTTCCAAACCACTCATCTGCACCACTTCATACATGATGCCTTGACCTGCGATTGCGGCATCGCCATGGATCAAAATGGGACAGATTTTGGTGACATCGCCTTGGTATTTGGTGTCGAGTTTGGCGCGAACGAGTCCTTTCACAACGGGATTAACCGCTTCCAGGTGTGAGGGGTTGTCGGCCAAGCGCAAGTGTACTTTTTTGCCACTGGCAGTATCGATATCGGTGCTGTAACCGAGGTGGTATTTTACATCGCCTTCAAAATCTTCAAACCCTTCTTCGGTTTCGTTTTGGAAGACTTTGCCTTCGAATTCGCCGAAAATTTGGCTGTAGGTTTTGTTAAAAATGTTGGCCAATACGTTCAAGCGACCGCGGTGCGCCATGCCCATGACAAACTCTTCTACGCCAAGACCGGCACCATACTGAACCACCGCATCGAGGGCGGGTACCAAACACTCCAATCCTTCCAAGGAGAAGCGTTTTTGGCCGATGTATTTGGTGTGCAAGAAGTTTTCAAACACGGTGGCTTGGTTCAACTTCTTGAGGAAGTGTCGTTTTTCGTCGGTGTTGAGGTTTGGAACGTTTTTGGTCTGTTCAAAGCGATTTTGCAACCACTCGCGGCGTTTGGGGTCGCGGATATAGCTAAACTCACAGCCGATGCTTTGGCAATAGGTTTCTTCGAGCAGGGCGATGATGTCTTTGAGTTTGGCAGGACCTATGCCCACTTCATGGCCGGCGTTGAAGGTCTTTTCCAAATCGGCGGTTTCGAGGCCAAAATTTTGGATGTCGAGCGTGGGGGTATACTGCCTGCGCTGACGCAAGGGGTTGGTTTTAGAGAAGAGGTGTCCACGCTGTCTGTACCCTTGGATAAGGTTCATGACGTGGATTTCTTTGAGTGCATCTTCGCTGATGGCGTCGCCGGATTCAAATTTCTGGGTGCCCAAATCGAAGCCTTCGAAGAACTTTCTCCAGCCAAAATCCACGCTTTCGGCATTGGCTTGGTATTGTTGGTAGAGGTTGTCGATGGCTACAGGATCGGCATTGGACAGGAAAGAAGTATCAGGAGCGCTCATAATCGAACGCAAATTTACCCAAAATGGGTGAGGTATAAAAATCGCGCAGCGAAGTGTTTAAAAGGGGGTGGCGGTGCCGGTGGCAGTGGCCTGGGTCATCGGCCAAATTTGTGCCAACGCCCACATCAAAAGGCAGCCAAAAAGGAAGGCATCGAAGCGATCCAAAGCACCGCCGTGACCGGGTAGAAATTTGCCACTGTCTTTGATGCCTTTTTCGCGTTTGAGGGCGCTTTCGAACAGGTCTCCGGCGGTACCAAACACACTCATGAGTGCCCCAAGGATGGCGCCTTGCCAGAGGTTGGTGATGTCAAAGAAGGCGTAAAAACAATAGGCGCCAACGGCCGCGGTGAGCAGGGTGCCACCAATGAACCCTTCCCAAGTTTTCTTGGGCGATAGTTCGGCGTGCAAGGGGGTTTTTCCGAAGGCCCTACCGGTGAGGTAGGCAAAGGTATCTGAGCTCCAAATGAGGACAAAGACCAGCAAAACGGGGCCACGCAAGTAGTTGGGGGCGTTCCACATTTCGGGCCATTCGGGTCCGGGTCCGGGACTTAAGAAGCCACCCGATGGCCAAGTCAGGTAATTGAAGGCATGGGGTGTGTGGGGTGCTCCGGAAGCCAAGTGTTGACTTTGGGCAAGCAACAAAAACAGGTAGATGGGCAAGGCGATGTACAAGATGCCGAGGCCCAGATTTTTGGCGTGGTTGAGGGCGGCGATGCCTTGGGTAAAGAGGCGATGTGTGATCCACAAAAGGGCAATGAGGGCCGCGATGCCAGCGGCTTGCAAAGGGGTGAGGTTGGTGACGAAGGGTGATAAAAACAGCCAAGTGTACAGGCCAAATCCCCGGGCCGCAAGTTTGCTTGCCTCATGAATCCGGGCCCATTCGAAGGCGCAGAAAAAGGCGATGACAAACATGAGTATCGACAAAGTAGCGGGCGAAAGCAGGATGCAACCCACAACGGTTATCGCATAGAAAAATCCGGAGATGGCGCGCAGGGTGAAATTGTTC
>JBJTNN010000110.1:0-6306 GCA_046074125.1 Bacteroidota bacterium | reverse complement strand
ACCCTTATGTGGTTTTGGGCATTGTGGCGTTGTTCATGTTTGTGAGTTATGCGGCATTTTCATCGTCGACCCGCAGCGAGCAGAACAAGGTTTGGGTGGGTTTGGCCAAGGAAACGGCGCATCAGTTGGGGACGCCCATTTAGAGTTTGATGGGTTGGGTTCAGGTGATGGAAATGGGGGCTTTGCCAGACAATGCGAGTGGGGAAATGCGGAAGGATATTGACCGGTTGAATATCATCACGGAGCGGTTTTCTAAAATTGGAAGCGAGCCGGTATTGGAGGATTTGGATTTGAATGAGGTGGTGTTGGAGGCGATGAATTACATGAAAAATCGATCGGGTAAAGGGGTGAAATTTGAAACGGGGTATTGGGGACATCCCGTGATGTGCTCAATCAACAAGAACCTTTTTCACTGGGTGATTGAGAATTTGGTAAAAAACAGCATCGATGCTATGGATGGGGAGGGTACACTGTGGTGCACGGTGAAGCAATTGAAGAACAAGGCGGTGGTTGACATTACCGATACGGGCAAGGGCATTCCCAGCAATCAAATGAAATCGGTGTTTAAGCCGGGTTTTACGACCAAGAAACGGGGTTGGGGTTTGGGACTTTCTTTGGCGAAGCGGATTATCACGGACTATCACCGTGGAGAGATTTACGTGAAGGAGAGCATTCCGGGGGAGAAAACCACCATTCGTATTGTGTTGAACGCGGTGGTCTGATTGGCTTTTTTCGGTGGTCTAAAGGCGGTTGGCTCGATTGTCAATCTGCGTAAATTTCGGTAAGTTTGAACTATTATGATACAGCGAATTCAAACGGTTTATTTATTTGCGTTGTTTGCCATAGGGTTGATTTTGATTTGGCAGGATCCGGTATATGCTTATTTCGATGGGGCCAATGAACCGGGGTCGTATGTGTTGATGTTTTGGAACAGTTACAGTGGCACATCGCCAGGGAAACCGGTGATTTATATCCCTGACATGATGACCATTTTGATTTCTGTGGCGGCGATGGCGGTTGGGGTGATATCGATATTCTTTTATAAAAACCGCAAATTTCAGATGCGTATGGTGCTGAGTTCGCTGATGTTGTGTGTGTTGCTGGAATGTGTGTTGTTGGCACGGTATTATATTTTCCAGGCCGGGCATGATGATTTTAGCGGTCATTTGGGTATTCCGTTGATTTGGCCGGTATTGATGTCGATTTCTGCGGTGATGGCCTATCGTGGTATCAAGGCCGACGAAGAGATGGTGCGCAGTATGGATCGAATTCGTTGATGGCGATGAAGCGGCTGATAGTCTTGTTTTTTTTGTTGGGCGCGATGGGCTCGACGTTGTTGGCGCAGCGCAGGGTTTCTGGCAAGTCGGGCAGCAACAGGGGTGCAGGTGGTGTTGCAACTGCGGTTGTTGAATCGGAAAGGGTAAAACCTTTGCAAACCGATTACGCAATGATTGCCAAGGATGAGTTTGGTACGGTGGGTTTGAGTGGGGTGATGCAGCGCGCCGAAGGCGCGCGCATGGCGAAGGGCAAAGCCCTGAGCCCCGAAATGCAAACCCTGTTTGATTCACTGGAAACACCCTTTGAAAAATCTGGTGGATTGGCCACCGCATCCTATTTTGAGTGTGTGGCCTGGTACCGCAAATTGGCCAAAGCCTTTCCCGCCTATTGTGCACTAACCACCATCGGATTGGGCGATGCGGGCAAGGATATTTATGTATTCAAGCTGTTGGGTGAACGCATGGGTAGGATGGACCGATTGGGACAAAACGATGAAGGAATACCGGCAGGTCCTGGTGTGAAGCCATCGCCCAAAGTGAAAATTTTGATCAATAACAACATCCATCCAGGCGAGCCAGAAGGCACAGACGCTTCCATGTTGCTGTTGCGGGATTTGTTGTTTTTCGGACAGTATTGGCAGCAAACCTTGCCCTATCTGGAACTTCATGTGGTGTGTCAGTACAATGTGGATGGTACCCTGAACCGCAATGCCCATTCTCGGGCCAACCAAAATGGTCCGGTAGAATATGGTTTTCGGGGGAATGCCCAAAACCTCGACCTCAACCGCGATTTTATCAAGATGGACTCGCGAAATGCCAAAGCGTTGGTGTTTCTCATGGCCACAGAGCAATATCATTTATTTGTCGACAATCATACCAGCAACGGGGCCGATTACCAATATGTACTCACCTATTTTCATACACGTCCGGAAAAGTTGATGCCCGAAATTGTGCCGAATTTGGCGCAGGTTGAGCGCAGTCTGAAGACTCGTTTGGAGAAACAGGATTGGCCCACTGCCCCCTATGTGGAGACGGTAAAAACGGTGCCCGATAGTGGCCTGTATGCTTTTTGGGAGAGCGGTAGATACGCCACTGGCTTCGCAGCGCTGCACAATACCATTGGTTATACCGTTGAAACCCATATGCTGAAACCATTCTCTCAGCGAATGCTGGCAACCCTCGCCTTCATGGAGCAGTTTTTAACCGTGTCGACCAGTGATTCGCTTCGCGCGCAATGGGAAGGAAACCGCAGGGCGGGTTTGTTGAGACAAGTCGATCCCAAGCAAGTGAGGTATCTGCCCATCGCCCATGCGCTGGACATGAAACAATACGAAATGATTCCCTTTAGAGGGTTTGAGTTTGGATACAAACCCAGCGATGTTACAGGGGCTGATCGATTGGTTTACGATACCCGGAAACCGTGGGAAAAATCGGTGAAATACTATGATCGATATAAGGCTACCGACAGTGTGCGGGTGCCTCAAGCGTACATTATTCCATTTGCTTATGATGACGTAATTCAAAAGCTGAAACGCAACGGTATCGCCCTGAGAAATGTGCCTTTTGATACCTTGGTGAGTTTGAGGGTGAGCTTTATTGTGGATTACAAAACGGTTTCAGCCCCGTATGAGAAGCATTATTTGCATCACGGTGTCAAAACCCGCGATACGGTGATAAAAGTGATGGTGAGGGCTGGTGATGTGGTGGCGGTGGTGAAGCCCGACAATGAGCGCTTCCTTACGGCTGTGCTGGAACCTCGCGCCGCGGATTCCTATTTCGCTTGGAACGCGTTCGATGGAATTTTGCAGCAAAAGGAGGGGTACAGCGATTACGTGTTTGAGGACAAAGCCGCGGACTGGTTAAAAGCCCATCCCGATAAATATGCCGAATTGCAGCGCAAAAAAGCGCAGGATCCGGCGTTTGCAAAAGATGCCTGGGCCCAGTTGAATTGGGTGTATAAGCAGACCGAACACTACGAGCCTACCCACAACTTGTATCCAGTTTACCGGGTAGATTGACGGTAATTGTCGCGTAAATTGAGTAGGGTGGCGGTGACGATGCCGGCACAAACCAATGGGATGAGCCAGAACGTGCGGGCGTTGAGTCGCGACAAAATATTGGCGAGGTTGGCGGTGAAGAAGGCATTGCAGATTACAAAGAATATGGTAACCGTCAAAAGCCAAGCGTATTGGGGGTTTGGGAATTTGTAAAGCAGCAGCAAACATAGGGTTAGCCATACCAGCGCCACGATGTCGTAGAACTGATTGAAGGCGCCAAAATTGATGCGCGACTGTTGTTGTGCTGAGTGGCCAAAAAAACCTTGATAATCACCCGGAAAGTGTTTCTTTAATTCGGTAGCCACTGCGCCATCTGGGCTGAGTGGTTCAAGTCCATCACCGGCATGATTCAGCAACAGTTGGTGGACCGTAGCGGCTGCAGCGACTTCTCCATGTTTCAGCAAGAGTTTGGGCGATGTGAGGGTGGCTTTGTAGATGCCCAAGTAAAGGTCTTTGCTGTGGTGCCATCCGCCGGTTGGACCTAACAAGGGTTGTTCATTCCAGACGAAGTCCCAAGCGTGTTGGGGTAGATGATTCTTGTGCTGGTAGAACACCGCGATTTCGGGGTGTGATTGGGCTAAGGGGTTGGTTTGGATGGGAGTTTCATCGAGGTAGGCTTTCAGGATGCCATTTTCGCAGAGTTTGCCCATGAGAAATACGTGACTTCCTTTGGATGGGGTAAGTCCATTGCCGGCCCAAACGTTGAGGGCGATGGTAATGATCCAAGGCAGGAAACTGAGGGCAAAGAGTTTTCGGGTTTTTCGGGGGCTAAATCCGAGGTTGTTTCTCAGGGGTTTGATGAGGTGGATGCCCGCAGCGAACGCAGTGAGCAAGGGCAGGTGGGAGTGGTGCATCAAAGCGGCAAACAACAATACACAGGTTGACAAAATGGTTGTTCCCCGGGATGTAGACTGTAAAAACACCATCGCATAGAGGAATACCAATGGAGTGAAGACGTCGGGCATCACTTGAAAAATAAACCATGGCAAGGGTGTTAACAATGTAGCGGCAGATAAGGCAATGGCAATGATCCAAACCTTGTGTTGGGTGAATGTAATTTCGAGCAGTTTCAATGCCCCAAGCAAGAGCAATATGCAGGGGATAAGCAAAATCTCAAACAGAAAAGGGGGCTCCAGGGCTATGCCGAATTGGGAAAGTACAGGTCCGATGCCAAAATAATGCTTCCCAGCCCAAAGGAATAATCCATAAAAAACAGACCGGTCCATGGGTATTGCAGCGGCCAGTCCTTGAGATTCTAAATTGCTGATGGTTTGTAAATAGGCGCCCGTATCTGTGGTGCAAAGGATGCTGCCTTGGGTGAAAAAGAACATCGGTAAAAACAGCAACAACGCCGCCATGCGCAGTGCATTTTCGGTATTCACAAACCGATGCCAAAAGGTTTTCATGGTATCACTCTCCGTAGTATTCTACGAAGTTGTTTTGGGTTTCCCAGAGGGTGATTTTGTGCAAAGCAACCCCTTGGGGGAGCTTCGGACTCAATCGCTGCCAAATGGCCACAACCACCGTTTCGATGCTTGGCATGGTGCCTGCCAACCAGGGAACATCCAAGTTGAGGTTTTGATGATCTAAATGGTCGATGACCTCCTCTCGGATGATTACCTTCAATACCTTGAGATCCATCACGCACCCAGTTTCAGGGTTGGGTTGGCCTTTCACGCATACATACAAATCAAAATTGTGTCCGTGGTAATGCGGATTGGCACACTTTCCAAAGGTGGTATAGTTTTGCTCATCGGTCCAATTGGGATTCCACAACCGATGGGCGGCATTAAAATGTTCTTTCCGTGTGAGGTAAAGGATGGGCATTTGTGGTTACAAAATTACTGCCTTTTTTTGACTTCTTGCAGAAGAAAGGTATCGGGTTGGGGATAGCGAATAACGGCACCGTTGTTGGCGTCGATCATCCAGTTCCAGGGGATGACGAAATTCAGGGCGCTGGCCTCGTTCCATTTCTTTTTGAAGCGGTGGGTTACCGATTGATAACCAGTCATTTCCATCCGCATTGCCAGGGTATCTGTTTGCAGCCGCGGCACGCGCACATAGCAAGGTGTGATGCAATGGATGTTGGAATCCAAAACGAAATTCATTCGGGGGCTCATGGGAGTTGTGGGTTCTTTTTCCATGGTATCCCATTGTGCGTTGGGGATGAATTCAGGCGCTAAAATGCGAAAAAAGTGGACTTCCGCACCGGGTGGATTGGATACTACATGAATAACCTGTTGCTTGCCAGTGATGAGGGTGGCACAGGCGCTGAAACTGACCGCTAGGGTGAGTAGAAGGGCGATTATGCTTTGTTTCCGTACCAATTGGCCAGTTGGTTCACTGTGTATTGGATTTCGTCCAAGGTATTGTGCTTACCGAAGCTAAACCGAATGGTGGTGCGGTCGGTACCCGGACAGATACCATTGATCACATGGCTTCCACCGGTTGCGCCACTTGAGCAAGCGCTGCCGCCGCTGGCGGAGATGCCGGCCAGATCCAGTTGGAACAGCAGCATGCTCGACATGTCGTTGGGGGGCAATGATACGCTTAGCACGGTATACAGACTGCGTCCTTCCGGGTCTCCGTTGAATTCTACTCCAGGAATTTGTTGGCGGAGCAGGTCAATCATCGAAGTTTTCAGCTGGGTGATGTGCTGTTTTTTCGCATCGATATCACGGTAAGCAATTTCCAAGGCTTTGGCGAGTCCTACAATTCCGATTACGTTTTCAGTACCGCCGCGCATTTCGCGTTCTTGGGCACCGCCGGTAATTTCCGGTACGATTTTGTTCTTTTTGTTGATGTAAATGAATCCTACGCCTTTGGGTCCATTGAATTTGTGTCCGGCACCCGCCAAAAAATCGATATGGCCTTGACTGAGGTCGAAAGGAAAATGTCCCATCGTTTGCACGGTATCGCAATGGAATATGCCATTGGCTTGGTGCACCATTTCGCCTACGGCTTGCACATCG
>JBJTNN010000109.1:0-5185 GCA_046074125.1 Bacteroidota bacterium | reverse complement strand
GCCCTCCCTTTGTTGAAAACTACCGAATTAATTTCCTCATTCACCTTTGCTGATTGGTTAATTTTGTATCCCGTAACATCACATTCTCGAAAGAGAAAATTCACATGAAAAAAGCAAAATACATCTTTGTTACGGGGGGCGTAACATCATCGTTGGGAAAAGGCATCGTGGCCGCATCCCTCGCAAAACTCCTGCAAGCGCGCGGCTTCAGAACAACCATCCAAAAATTCGACCCCTACCTCAATGTGGACCCCGGTACGCTCAACCCCTATGAGCACGGCGAATGTTATGTTACTGAAGATGGTGCCGAAACCGACCTCGACCTCGGCCACTATGAACGCTTTTTGAACGTCCCCAGCTCTCAAGCCAATAACGTTACCACCGGTCGCGTATACCAAACTGTCATCGAAAATGAACGTCGGGGCGACTACCTCGGAAAAACCGTTCAAGTAATTCCGCACATCACCGACGAAATCAAGCGCAGAATGAAAATTTTGGGCGAAAATGGCGAGTTTGACATCGTAATCACCGAAATCGGTGGTACCGTGGGCGATATCGAATCTCTACCTTACGTGGAAAGCATGCGTCAGCTGCTATGGGAAGAAGGCCATGAGAATGCCTTGGTGGTGCACCTGACGTTGATTCCCTATTTGAGCGCTGCCGGCGAGCTAAAAACCAAACCCACCCAACACAGCGTGAAGCAGTTGTTGGAATTGGGCGTACAACCCGATGTGTTGGTTTGTAGAACCGAGAAACCCATCACCGCTGAAATCCGTCGAAAATTGGCCCTGTTCTGCAACGTACAACCCAATGCGGTTATCGAAGCGATGGACCTAAAAACCATTTACGAAGCCCCTTTGGCGATGTTGAAGGAAAAGCTCGACAAAGTGGTATTAACCAAACTAAAATTAAGCACCAAGCACGAACCCGATTTGGACCAGTGGCGTGATTTCTTGTTCAAATTGGAACACCCCAAATCAGAGGTAAACATCGCTTTGGTGGGAAAATATGTAGAGCTGCCAGACGCCTACAAATCGATCAATGAAGCGTTTATCCACGCCGGCGCCAGCAATGAATGCAAAGTAAGGGTAACCTATGTGCACTCTGAAATGTTGACCATCGAGAATGCAGCCAAGAAACTGTCGGGGTTTGATGGCGTATTGGTTGCACCAGGCTTCGGCCACCGCGGCATTGAAGGCAAATTGGAAGCCATTCGTTACGTGAGAGAAAACAACATCCCCTTCTTTGGCATTTGCTTGGGAATGCAGTGTTCGGTGATTGAATTTGCCAGAAACGTCTGTGGGATGAAAGGGGCTTTCAGTACCGAGATGGACGCTGAAACACCTTATCCGGTGATTGATTTGATGGATGGACAAAAAGACCTCACCCAAAAAGGCGGCACCATGCGCTTGGGGGCATATGATTGCAAATTGGAAAAAGATTCCAAGGCTTACAAGGCCTATGGCAAAGGGATGATTAGCGAGAGACACCGTCACCGCTACGAATTCAACGACAAATACAAAAAACAAATTGAGGAGGCAGGCATGCGAATCACCGGTACGAACCCCAAGACAGGGTTGGCCGAAATTGTAGAAATCGCCACGCATCCGTTCTTTGTAGGGGTACAATTCCACCCAGAATTAAAGAGCACCGTTGCCAATCCACATCCTTTGTTTGTGAAGTTTGTGAAGGCTTGCATGAAATAATCGCATTCGATTTTTCTACCCAACAAAAAGGGGCTGAGTATTTCTCAGCCCCTTTTTGTTGGAACACAGATTCAAATTATTGTGTTGGCATCAATCAATGGCGATGCACGAGAACGATGTCGGTGTACACCGGCAGGTGATCAGAAAAACCGTTCATGTATTTTTTTCCGGCGAAGGTTCGCAGTGGCCAGCCATCGTATTTGTTGCCATCATGTTGCAGCATCCAGGGGCGTTTGTAAACGTTGATATGGGGCTGCTGTTCGATAGGGGTGGCATTGCTGGCATTGGCCAGTCCATCGTGTCGATGGAGGTTGGCGTAGTACAGGGGTCGGCTGAGCATAATTTGATCGAACATATTCCACCCGGTATGCCAGGCCAATGTACCCACGGTGCTATCAGCGGCACGGGCGGTAAAGGCCAAATTAACGATGGATTGATATTCATCGCCCGCATGAAGTCCTTCGGTGATGGATGGATCTTCGGGATCATCGTTAAAGTCGCCCATCAGCAGGTAATTGGCGGGGATGGTTGGGTTGTTTTGCAGGGTTTGTGCGAGGGAAGCGGCGGCGGCCATGCGGCTTGCCGCACTGGCCGCGCCGCCCCGCCTGCTGGGCCAATGGTTCACGAATATCGCCAACGAATCGCCGGTAACGCGCTCCACCAAATGCACCCGCAAAATATCGCGCGTCTTGTAGCCATCGGCCAGCGTCACTGGGGTTGTATAAACCCCTGAGGTATAAAATTTCTTTCGGTTATACAACAAGGCCACATCAATCCCCCGGGCGTCGGGCGACTCCCGATGAACAATCTCATAATGAGAGCCTATGGGCCTGCGATCAATTTCGGCTGGGTTGTTACGGCTATCTCCAGCCATCATGCTCACGCAATGTTTGCGCAAATCTTCCAACACAAACGCATTCTCCACTTCCACCACCCCCAAAATGTCTGGCGAAATACTGTCGATCACCTTCGCCATATTATTCAATTTATTCTCATACCGCTGGGTATTCCATCGGTTTTCAGCATTGGGCAGAAACTCGGCATCGTCGTTCGGACCATCGATCGTATCAAACAGATTTTCCAAATTGTAAAAGGCAACGCGAAATGGCGCCACCTTAACATCAGTCGATTGCACATCGTAAATCTCCCCGGGGTACGGGGGCTCAGGGACATCTTTCAAACGGTGCTTGTTACCACCCAATGAACCACAGGCAGAAAACCCAAGCAACATCATTGAAAGAAGGGAAATTATTGTCGACCGACGACTATTACAGCGTAACATGCCACAAAGATACAACGGCAACAAAGGAATCAAACCCGATAAATGATCGTTGTAATTGAAACTGCAGCGCGCAGCGACGAAGAAAGGGCGTTCTAAAAAACAGCGACTTAACGACTGTAATTGGGGGCTTCACGGGTAATGGCCACATCATGGGGATGGCTTTCGCGCATACCCGCATTGGTGATGCGAACAAATTTCGACGTTTGAAGCTCATCGATGGTGGCAGAACCACAATAGCCCATACCGGCGCGAATTCCACCCACCAATTGGTACAAAACCTCAGCAACTTGACCTTTATAAGCCACAGAACCCACGATGCCTTCGGGGACCAATTTGGCCACTTCTTCCTCTGCATCTTGAAAGTATCGGTCTTTGGAACCATCTTTCATGGCTTCGATACTGCCCATACCACGATAACTCTTTACTTTTCGACCTTCGAAGAAGGTAGTTTCTCCTGGGGCTTCTTCGGTGCCCGCAAACAAACCGCCTGCCATGATAACATTGGCTCCGGCAACGAGGGCTTTCACGATATCCCCGCTGTAGCGGATTCCACCGTCGGCAATCACGGGCACACCCGTACCTTCAAGGGCTTGTGCTGCTTCCATCAATGCAGTTAATTGAGGCATTCCGATACCAGCGATAATGCGGGTGGTACAAATACTGCCAGGACCTACACCTACTTTTACGGCATCCGCGCCCGCTTCGGCCAAGGCCTTCGCGGCCGCTCCTGTGGCGATATTTCCAGCGATGATTTGCAATTCAGGGAAAGCCGCTTTCACACGCTTCACTTCATCGATAACCCCTTTTGAATGACCATGTGCCGTATCAATGGCAATCACATCCACCCCAACAGCCACCAAAGCACCTACGCGCTCCAAGGTATCAGCGGTTACACCCACAGCGGCTCCTACGACCAAACGACCGTGAGCATCTTTACAAGCTTTGGGGTAATTTTTAACTTTTTGAATGTCTTTGAAAGTAATCAAACCCACCAATTTGTTGTTGGCATCTACGATGGGCAATTTCTCAATTTTATACTTCTCCAAAATTGCTTGGGCGCCCTTAAGATCGGTGCCCAACTCAGCGGTAATGAGGTTGTCTTTGGTCATTACCTCACTCACTTTTTTGTCGAGATTTTTCTCAAAACGCAAATCGCGGTTGGTGATAATGCCTTTGAGTACATTGTTGTTATCAACTACGGGAATGCCACCAATGCGATGATCGCGCATCAAGTTCACTGCTTCCTGCAAGCTCGCCTCAGCGCTGAGGGTTACGGGCTCCATGATCATGCCGCTTTCTGAGCGTTTTACTTTTTTGACTTCTTCGGCCTGTCGGGCGATGGTCATGTTCTTGTGGATGATTCCAATGCCTCCCTCACGGGCGATGGCGATGGCCATTCCGCTTTCGGTTACGGTGTCCATGGCGGCCGACATGATAGGAATGTTCAAACGCAGTTTGCGGGTCAGTTGCACTGATGTATTTACATCGCGGGGCAATACTTCTGAGTAACGAGGAACTACGAGGACATCATCAAACGTGAGACCTTCAAGGGCGATTTTGGAATTGTTTTGGAGAGACATGCAAATAACGATTAGAAGTAGAAAGTAGATTGGTTATTTGCAGTGCAAAGATAGCGTTTTGCATCCATATTTACAAATCCCCCGCGCGGCAAGCCGCGCGGGGGCACCTAGTAAAAAACCAAACCGCTCAGAACCCGTGTACCCCATGCGTTGGAATGTTGATGGCACAAAAAAAGAGAGGGGGCGCATTGCGCCCCCTCTCTTTTTTAACGATCAAGAAACCCTTATTGTTTCTTTCTAAACTTGAAAGTAATGCTTGAGTTCTGCAAGAAACTATCCATGCGGACATGCATGTTGTTGTCGTCGATCAACACCAACTTGAACTTATCACCATCCAAATCAAAGGTTTTTTCATCCGCGCTCAAACCCCAAACACCCATGGTAGTATCAGGATCAGCAGGATCACACTTCAACAATCCTTCGAAAGTGATGTAAGATTTCACGCCGCTTACATCCGAGAATTTCAAATAATTGTCCTTCTCACAATCTTGCATCATTTGCATGTAGTCGGTCAGTTTGATACCACCACCCAAATCCAAGGCGGGCTCAATGGGCATTGAAGCAATCTCCCACTGGTTTGCGCAAATTTTCTCAGAAGTCGTTGGCACTTTTGGCGC
>JBJTNN010000108.1:0-3163 GCA_046074125.1 Bacteroidota bacterium | reverse complement strand
TGGTCTAAACAATCATAAGATGCTTCAGAATTTACCCATACCATTTTTGGTACTTTCCTTTTTAACCATATTGTCGGCGTTGTACGTTGTGACCAGCAAAAATCCGGTACACAGTGTGTTGGCATTGATCTTTACTTTCTTTACCATTTCTGCGCATTATGTGTTGTTGAATGCCCAGTTTTTGGCGGTTGTAAACTTGATTGTTTACGCCGGTGCGATCATGGTATTGTTCCTGTTTGTGTTGATGCTGTTGAATTTGAGCAAAGAATCTGAGCCGGTGAAATCGAACTGGTGGGGCATTGCTGCGGCAATTTCTGCGGGTTCTTTGTTGTTGATTATTACCGCGGCATTCCAAGTGAGTGGTGAAGCGGTGGCGAAAAATCCCGTAGAAGGTATCGGCCTGGTAAAAGCTTTGGGCAAGGTATTGTTTACCCGTTTTGTGGTTCCTTTCGAACTCACCGGGATTTTGTTTTTGGCAGCCATGGTGGGCGCTGTTTTGTTGGGCAAAAGAGAGAAGGCGGGCGACGCTTTGATATCTAAAGAAGAATCGAACGGATGAGCATTTTGAGTGTTTTCAATCAAGTGGAAATTAGCCACTATATTTATCTGAGCACCGTGTTGTTTAGCATTGGGCTTTTTGGTGTGCTTTTTAGACGCAATGCCATCATTTTGTTGATGTGTATTGAGTTGATGTTGAATGCCGTGAATTTGTTGTTTACCGCCTTTTCAAGTTATATGGGTGATGCAGACGGACAGATTTTCGTGTTTTTCATCATGGTAGTTGCCGCAGCGGAAGCCGCAGTGGGACTGGCGATTTTGGTTCTGGTTTACCGCAACACGCGCAAAACCGATGTTAGTTTCTTGGATCAATTGAAAGGGTAAGGTATGTTGACATTGATGATATTTCTCCCGCTGTTGGGCTTTGTAGTCAACGGGATATTTGGCAAATTCCTTCCCAAAGCGATTTCGGGTTGGTTGGGAACGGCGGCTGTGTTGGGTTCGTTCGTGATTGCTTTGATGAGTCTTATGGACTTAACAGGCGATACCACCATTCCAGAGCGCATCTACACCAAATTGTTTACGTTTTTGCATGTTGGCAATTTCCATGTAGATTTCGCATTTCAGTTTGATCGATTGTCGGCGGTGATGACCTTGATCATTACCGGAATTGGTACGTTGATTCACCTGTATTCCATTGCTTACATGCACGAGGATGAAGGGTTTTATAAATTCTTTGCTTATCTCAACTTGTTTATTTTCAACATGTTGGTGTTGGTATTGGGTTCGAATTACCTGATGTTGTTCTTTGGATGGGAAGGCGTTGGACTGTGCTCATACTTGTTGATTGGGTTCTGGTACAAGAATGCGGATTACGGCAAGGCAGCGCGTAAAGCGTTTGTGATGAACCGGATTGGTGACTTGGGCTTGTTATTGGGTCTGTTTTTGATTTACGATACGTACGGTTCTTTCGAATACCAAGAGGTGTTCCGCAGTGTATTTGCTGGATCTGTTGAGTCGAATGCCGTGAATACCGCCATTGCATTGTTGTTGTTTATTGGTGCGATGGGTAAGAGTGCCCAAATTCCTTTGTATACTTGGTTGCCCGACGCGATGGCAGGTCCAACACCTGTTTCTGCGCTCATTCACGCTGCAACCATGGTAACGGCGGGTATTTACTTGGTGATTCGCTCCGAAGCCATTTATGCTTTGTCGCCCTTGGCGCGTGAAGTCGTGATGTGGATTGGCTTGGCCACTTCGTTGATGGCGGCTTTGATTGGTTTAAAGCAGAACGACATCAAAAAAGTGTTGGCATACAGTACTGTGAGTCAGTTGGGTTTGATGTTTATCGCGTTGGGATGTGGCGCTTACACGGCCGCTTTGTTCCACGTGATCACACATGCCTTCTTCAAGGCCCTGTTGTTCTTGGGTTCTGGTAGTGTGATTCATGGAATGCACCATGAGCAAGATATCCGACACATGGGCGGATTGCGCAAGAAAATGCCAATTACTTACCTCACGTTTTTGATTGGTACGCTGGCCATCACAGGTTTTCCATTTTTGTCGGGCTTCTTCTCTAAAGATGAAATTTTGGTATCGGCCTTTGCCCACAACAAATTGGTCTTTGGTTTGGCATTGATAAGTGCGGGTATCACTGGATTTTACATGTTCAGAATGTTCTTTGTTACCTTCCACGGTACATACAGAAATACGCACCATTCATTTGACAAAGTGCACGAAAGTCCGTGGTTGATGACATTGCCTTTGTTGGTATTGGCGGTGCTTTCGGTGATTGGTGGGGTGGTAAACTTGCCTCATTATTTGGGAGAGGGTATTTCGGGCATATTGCACCATACCTTGAGTTACGACGGTGGCGGAAAGTTTTCGCCCATCTTGATTTACCCTGAGCATGCACCTGAAATTGAGCATACCACTGAATGGTTGTTGTTGGGCATGGCTGTTTCGGTATTCGTCATTGCTTTCTTGTACACCAGAAACAAATATGTGGTTCAAGGGGCTGTGCCAGAGGCCGACAACGCCCAAACGGGTATGGGCAAGGTATTGGCAAACAAGTTTTACGTGGACGAAGCTTATGATACTGCTTTTGTATCGTCATTAGAAGCTGCCGGAGAGGTGGTTGGAAACTATGTCGATGACAAAGCCGTGAAGGGCTTGGTAGACGGTGTTGGATCGGGATCGAACGGAATCAGCCGATTGCTCTCAAAGATTCAAAACGGAAACATTGAATATTATTTGGTTTATATGGTGATTGGTGTCGCCTTGTTGTTGGCTTTTAATTTGATTTAATCATGGAAGTAATCATTATTCCAATATTGGCTTCCATCGCGGTGATGGCCTTGGGTAAGCGCAATTCAACTGGGTTGTCGGCCATATTGTCTTTGTTGCCTTTGATATTTGTTGCACTGTTTTTTCAACGTGTAGGGGTTGATGGGGGTTGGAAGACCTTGTTTGATCAGCCTTGGATTTCGGACAGCATTCGTTTTACAACGGGATTTGATGGACTTACGGGCGTATTGCTTTTGTTAACCAATATTTTGGTGCCTGTGATTGTACTTGGTGGGATTCGCAACGATGAAAATCAAACCAAAATCACCGCGCTTACTTTGTTTATGCAAGGGGCGTTGAATGGGGTTTTCATGGCGCA
>JBJTNN010000107.1:0-15561 GCA_046074125.1 Bacteroidota bacterium | reverse complement strand
AAAACCACATCCGTGGCTACTTCGCTGCCGCCGGTATTGAAATTTAGTTGCCAGCGATAGGTACCTCCGGCGGGCAGCGGGACTATGGTCACCACCGAGGCATTCGTCATCAATTCAACACCCAGTTTTTTGGCTTTCCATTCCAACAATTGGGCTACTGTTTCTGAAGAATCCGATTCAGGAAACATTCTTCCGTCGCCCTCCGTTTTTAAAGGCACCCCGTTCGATTCAAACCAGTCAATGGTGTGCTGCACCGACCAATCGTGAAAAATCTTTTTCAAAAAACTCTTCCCCCTGGGATAATGTTGCAGCAGGGCCGACACCCCCTTGCAATCATAGGTAACATTGCAACGGCCACCGCCGCTAATTCTCAGCTTCGACAAAGTTTTTCCTGTCTTTTCCAAGATCATCACCTCCACGCTCGGATTCAACTCTTTCAACCTAATGGCGGTAAAATATCCTGAAGCACCGGCCCCAATAATTACAATGCGTTTGTTTGTCATCTAATGCGAATAAAATTTTTATACTCTCCCACTCTCCATCCTGTTCTTTCCTCGATCCAGTGCAACAATCGGGCTTTCATACCGAAATTTTTCTTGGTTGGATCCACATCAAACGTCCAATCCATGCGGTCAATTCTCTCTTGCATTACCGCGGGGTGTGTTCCAGTGAAATGTTGCAATGAATCTATCCTGCCGTAATCAAATTCCTCCGCGCCCAGCACATTCTTCTCCATGTATTGATCATCATGCCACAAACGATGGAATTGCGCTTGCTTTTGCTGTTGAAAGCGCGGATGTTTCACCCAGCCATAATGATAAATGCAAGCGTCAATCTTGGCTACACGTAACTTCTTGCCATCCGCTGTACGAAACCCCTGGGCATCTTTCCAACTTCTGATATTTCGGTGATTTTTCACGACCCTAATTTCTTGTCGGTACCACCGCCGAGAATCTCCAACCATGGTGTAATTCCCATAAAAATGCAAATAATCGAACAGCAATGCATCCACTTCATTGTCGTGCAGATACTTTTCCATCGCCAACCGCACAGCGGGCAAATATTTCTCATGCAAACATTCATCGGCCTGGATGTAAATGAGCCAATCCGCCTCTGCTGAAACGCGATCCATGGCTTTATTGGTCTCATCCGCCAGCACTGCACCACCCACCCGTTTGGTATCGTCCCAAATGGTATCAAACAGCCGAATCTTGGGTTCTTGGAACGATTCGATGTAGGCTTTGGTATCATCCTCCGAATTGCCCACCGCAATCACCATTTCATCGCAAAGCGGCAGCACCGAATAGAGCGCCTCCCGCAGCGGATAATCGGCCTGAATGAGATTTCTAGCTATTGTAAAACCTGCGACTTTCATCTTTTCGTTCAACCAACCATTTATCGTCCAATTTTGGGGTATACACCACCTCCATGTCGTTCAGCATTTCCCTTACTTCATTGGTGAAATTCAAACCCGCCCTAGAAACCATCCTCAACGTCATGTTTTCATCGGCATCGTAGAAGTTAAAATACAATGGACATTTGCCGGGAAACTGCGACAAAACCTCACTCACAATTTGTTGCTTACCTTGTTCCAAATCCGAGGGGGTCATGTCGATTTGTATGGAGCGATACAGGCTCATGGGGTCTACGTCCGACACCAATTGAATGTGATGAATGTTCATCCGCATTTCATCTTTGGCTTTGGAATAGTCGGTTTGTCCTTGAATCAACAAAATATAATCCTTCCCTATCAAGTGTTTGAATTTTAGGAATTTATCTTTAAAAAGCGACAGCTCGATGGTACCTGTATAGTCCATAAAATTGAATCTCACATAGGGATTCCCTTGCTGACTAATGAACTCTTTGGCACTGGTAATGATGCCCATCATTTGAAACACTTGGGGCGACTTATTCTCTAGTGCTTCGCGGTAATCTTTGACACTTACAGTAACGATGCTATCATAGACAAATTTGAAATCGTCCAGGGGATGCTTGCTCAAAAATACCCCCACCAATTCCTCTTCTTCTTTGAGTTCTTCGAGCAGGGTGAGCTTTTCAACTTGCGGCAATTTTGGCTCTTCGTTGGTGAGATTGGCGCCACCGCCAAACAATCCCATCTGACCACTGAACTTTTCTTGCTGAATTCGCTGTCCGTAACGAATGGCCAATTCAATCCCATTGGTGCCGTTGGCGTCTTCTTTTACATATTGGGCACGGTGGTAGCGGGGATCAAAATCAAACACACCTGCTTTGGCCATGTTTTCGATGTTTCTTTTGTTCACCGCCCTCAAATTCACACGGGTGGTAAGATCAAACAAACTTTTGAACGCGCCATTTTTATCACGTTCCACCAAAATCTCTTCTACAGCATTGTCGCCCACCCCTTTCACCGCACTTAATCCAAAGCGGATTTGTCCACTCGGCGTAACGGTAAATACATTTCTACTTTCATTCAAATCGGGACCCAACACCTTGATACCTTGTCGGTGGCACTCCTCCATGTAAAAGGTTATTTTCTTGATATCGCCCATGTTACTTTTCAACACCGCTGCCATGAATTGGGCCGGGTAATTGGCTTTCAAGAAGGCCGTTTGGAACGCGATCACAGCATAACAAGTTGAGTGCGATTTATTGAAGGCATACTGAGCAAATTCTTCCCAGTCCGAGTAAATTTTTTCAAGCACTTTCTCTGGGAATCCTTTTTCCAAGGCACCCGCCATGAAATCACCTTTCAATTGATCGATGATGCTCTTATTCTTCTTACCCATGGCCTTTCGAAGTTCATCGGCTTTTCCCTTTGAAAATCCCGCCAACTTCTGGCTCAGCAACATCACCTGCTCCTGATATACGGTAATACCGTAGGTCTCCCGCAGATATTCTTCCATTTCAGGCAAATCGAACACTACGGGCTTACGACCATGTTTTCGATCGATGAAATCTGGGATGTATTTCAACGGCCCCGGACGATAAAGGGCATTCATCGCTATCAAGTCGCCAAACTGCGTCGGCTTTAACTCACGCATGTATTTCTGCATACCGGGACTTTCAAACTGAAACACGCCATTGGTTTCACCCCGCTGGAACAATTCATACGTTTTTACATCATCCAGCGGAATCGCATCCAAATCGATGATATCGCCGGTTGTCTCTGCAATCAACTTGATGGCATCTTTCATGATGGTGAGGGTACTCAGACCCAAAAAGTCCATCTTCAGCAGACCCGCTTTTTCAATTTGGGTGACATCATATTGCACCTGAATCCATTGAGATTCTTTCGACAAAGCCACCGGAACCAATTCATCGATGTCTTGAGGGGCGATGATGATCCCACAAGCGTGTACCCCGGTATTTCGGACGCTACCTTCCAACTTTTCGGCGTCTTTGAGCACCTTGGCAGCGTCATCGTTACCATTGTAAGCCTTTTGAATTTCTCTTACACAGTCGATTTCCTCGGGTTTGAGGTTCTTGGAATCGTCCTTGGCCAACTCTTCCGGGTCAACATGAAGTAAAGTTTGCAGATTGAGGTTACCCACCACCATCTTAGCCAATCGATCGGTATTTTGCAATGGATACTGCAACACCCTACCCACATCTCGGATGGCACTTTTCGCAGCCATGGTACCGTAGGTAATGATCTGGGCGATTCTTCTCTCTCCGTATTTCTGGGCAACATATTGGATTACACGGTCTCGACCCACATCATCGAAATCGATGTCGACGTCGGGCATGCTCACCCGTTCTGGATTCAGGAAACGCTCAAACAGCAAATCGTACTTCACCGGGTCCACATTGGTAATTCCCAAACAGTAGGCCACCAAACTACCGGCCGCAGATCCCCGGCCCGGTCCAACCCAAACATCCATCTCTCTGGCCGCCGTGGTAAAATCTTGAACGATCAAAAAGTATCCCGCAAACCCAGAGTGCGTAATGGTGTTCAATTCAAAATCTAGTCGCTCTTGGACAGGGGTTGGTATGGTACCGCCGTATCGCTTTTTACAACCTTCGTATGCCAGGTGCTTTAAAAACACGTTCTGATCATCAAAACCCACTGGCAATGCGTAGTTGGGCAATACGATGTCGCGCGATAATTTGGGCGGATCGATGGTTGAAATCAGCCGATTGGTATTGTCCAATGCTTCGGGAATATCCGAAAACAAGGTCTCCATTTCTGCTTGGGTTTTGAAGAAAAATTCATCGTTCGGAAACGCAAAACGAAATCCTTTTCCACCCTCTTCGTTGCTGGCTTTGGGCGTACTTTGAAACTCCCCTGTATTGATACACAACAAGATGTCGTGTGCGTTAGCATCCTTCTTGTCGGTATAGTGCGAATCGTTGGTTGCGATAATGGGAACATTGTATTTTCTGCCCCATTTGATCAATGTTTGGTTGATGTCTTCCTGCGAGATTCCCGTCCCATCCAAATTCTGAAGGCCATGTCGTTGCAGCTCGATGTAATAGTCCTCACCAAAAATTTTGTGCCATTCGCAGAAGATTCTCTCGGCTTCCTCTTCGCCTTTCCACAAGATGGCTTGGGGCACTTGGGCACCTATACAACAGGTTGTGGCAATCAAACCTTCACTGTATTGTTCGATTAGGGCGCGATCCACCCGTGGATATTTGCTGTACAACCCTTCCAAGTATCCCAAAGAACACAATTTGCTTAAGTTGGCATACCCTTGTTGGTTCTTGGCTAGCAACAATTGATGGTATCGCTTATCCTTGGTACCTTGGGTAAACGACTTTTGGAATCGGTCTTCCACCACATAAAACTCACAACCAATGACCGGCATCAGCCCCTCTTTGGTCACCGCCTGATAAAACTCAAACGCGCCAAACATGTTCCCATGGTCAGTAATGGCGAGGGCCGGCATACCATCGGCTTTGGCCTTTTTAACCAAACTTTTGATGCTGGCTGCCCCATCGAGCAATGAGTATTGGGTATGGACGTGCAAATGAGAAAAAACCGGCATAATTGGAAACAAACGAAGATAAATCAAACAAAAAAAACTCTCGACCAATGTGGACAATTTGGAATAACTCCATCTGCCCAACGAAACCTCTAATACTGAGCAAATGATTTACTTTGCACTGTGTATTTGCAACGCCTACAATTGTTCAACTTCAAGAACCACAGCGAGCGGTCCCTCGAATTTTGCGATGGGATCAACACCCTCACTGGGGCCAACGGCGTAGGCAAAACCAACATCTTGGATGCGGTGCACTATTTGGCCAATGCCAAAAGTTATTTTAATGGGATCGACAGTCAAATCATTGAGCACGACAAAACCTTCTTCGCGGTAAAAGGTCAGTTCGAAGGAGAACTACCCGCCGAAATTCTCATCCAATTTGAAGGGGGCAAGAAAACCATCAAAAAGAACGACAAAGTCTATCCTCGTTTGCTCGATCACATTGGAATGATTCAAACGGTATTCATCACGCCGTACGACATCGATTTGGTTCTTGGCAACAGCGAAGATCGACGGCGTTTTGTGGATTTGAGTTTATGTCAGATCGATAAAGCCTATCTCCAAAATCTCAGCACCTATAAAAAAGCCTTGGAGCAGCGCAATGCCCTGCTTAAAACAATGCAAGGCCGATACATAGACCCTGATTTATTGTCGAGCTACGACGCCAAACTCATTCCTGCCGGACTACTGATCCACCAAAGGCGCAAGGAGTTCATTGAGCACCTCCTCACTTTTTTCACCCCCATTTATCAAAACCTCAGTTCCGGATCAGAAACCCCTAGCATTCAATACGATAGCCCACTAAACAATGGAGATTTCGCCATTTTATTGGCTGATGCACACCGATTAGACATGGCGGCCCAACGTACTTCTGTAGGGATTCACAAAGACGATTTGATTTTTGGTTTGGGCGAATTTCCCTTGAAAAAATATGGCTCCCAAGGTCAAATCAAGAGCTTTATTATCGCACTAAAATTGGCGCAATACAATTACTTCCAAGCGGTTACGAATAACCATCCCATTTTGTTGTTGGACGATATCTTTGAGAAAATCGACGAGGAACGGGCACAGCGATTGATCGATATGGTGGGGGCATCGGGGTACGGACAAATCCTGATCACCGACACACATTCTAGTCGGGTAGAAACCCACTTCCAACCCATCGATGCAAACAAGTTGCATCATCACTTGTAAATCACATAAACAGACCAACCATCAGGTCGATGTCGTGGTATTTGATGGCAAATTTATCGGCCAAATTTTTATTGGTGAGGCTGCCACGATACAGGTAGGTGCCTTTGCGCACTCCCGCTTTCATCCTTAAAAATTCGCCAAACCCACCCATTTGGGCCATTTCATCGAGCATGGGGGTAAACACATTGCTCAGCGTGTAACTGGCTGTCCTGCTGACTCTTGATGCGATATTTGGCACACAGTAATGAATCACATCGTGTTTATGAAAAATGGGCTTTTCGTGATTTGTTACTTCGGAAGTTTCAAAATTCCCACCGCGATCAATGGCCACGTCGATGAGTACTGAATGAGGTCGCATAGACATTACCATTTCTTCTGTGATAACGATGGGACTTCTGGCGGTATTACCTGCCAAAGCACCAATGACTACATCGGCACTGGCGATGGCACTTTTGATCACTTGGGGCTGGATGGTAGAAGTGTACAAATGGAATCCGAATGATTTTTGGATTCGACGCAAGCGGTACATGTTGTTATCGAAAACTTTCACATTGGCTCCCAGGCCAAGGGCTGCTTTGGTGGCAAATTCACCAACGGCACCTGCGCCTATGACCACAACTTGGGTGGGAGGAACTCCGGCAAAGCCTCCGAGCAACTCTCCTTTTCCCACATGGGTATTGTTGAGGTATTCAGCGGCAATGAGTATGCTTGCCGTACCCGCAATTTCGCTCATGGCTCTGATGATGGGGCGCGTACCGCCATCGTCTTCGAGGTATTCGTAGGCCATGGCATTGATTTTCTTCTCCATCAACTTTCGCAACAAAACCGAATCCATCTGATTGATTTGAAGTGCAGAAATCAACAACTGACCGGGCTTCATCAGTTCTATCTCCGACAATGTTGGGGGATCGATTTTCAAAATGGTTTCACACTCATAAACCTCTTTGTTGCTGTAAACGATTTGCGCCCCCGCTTCACTGAATTGGATATCCGAAAAATTGGCATTTCTACCAGCACCTGATTCAATGACGATGGAATGTCCATTCGACGTAAAATAAGATACTGCAGCAGGTGTCAGCGGCACCCTATTTTCTTGAAAGGTAACTTCTTTGGGTATACCGATGCTCAACCCTCCATTTTTTGTTTGGATTTTTTGAACTTGAGCCAAAGTTTGTGACTCATTTTCTGGCGATAGGATATTTTTTGACAATGCCACGGGGTGTATATTTTATTGCAACTCTAAGATAGCAAACACTTCCGGCTTTTGCTAATCTTGCATTATTACAAATATACACAATTGTTTGTTGGTTAATTTTTGGCTCAGTCTTTGCTATGAAAAGAAAACGCAAATTACAGCGTTAATTTTGAAGCACATGATTAAGTCATTTTTGATGTCGGTTTTGGTTCTAGGTAGCAGCGCAATTGCTTTGCAGGCGCAGGCTCCTGTTAATCCAGAGGCTGGCAACCACATATCCCGCATAGATAGCCTTACCCAAGTATTGTTGGGCAATATTCCATCACATAGTCCCGTAGGACATGATGAAACACGGTATCGCAATGGAAAAGAATTCGAAGCACTGATGTCGCAAATCGGCAGCACCATTCCTTTCCAATATCATCGAATGGTTGAGCAACACATCCGATATTTCATGGGATACGGAGAGGGTTATTTCAATCAAATCCACGAGCGGATGAAATTGTACTTCCCAATTTTTGAAGAAATCTTGGATAAAAACGGACTGCCTACCGAACTCAAGTATATCTCAGTCATAGAATCCAACTTGAATCCCAGTGCCGTTTCTTGGTGTGGTGCAACTGGCTTATGGCAGTTCATGCCTTACACCGGAAAATTGATGGGGATGCGCATTGGATATCCTTGCGACGATCGCAAGAGCATCGTTGAGAGCACCCAAAAAGCGTGTGAATACTTCGCCAACTCACAATCCATCTTCAACAATTGGTTGATGAGCATTGCTTCTTACAATTGTGGCCCTGGAAACGTTCAAAAAGCCATCCGCAGAAGTGGTGGCAAAACCAATTTCTGGGAAGTGCTGCCTTTCTTGCCCAAAGAAACACAAAACTATGTGCCCAAATTTATTGCGGTTGCCTACGTTTTGAATTTTACTGAAAAGGGCAAGAATGCCAATTTCAATGACCAAAGCATCGTGTTGGCCCCAACCAAAATCGATTCGACCATGCATTTGGGTAAAATCAACGAATACCTCGGCACGCACCACAATTTGGTGGGATTGAACCAAGAATTGCTCAATCAAAACACCGACATGGCCCATGGCAGTGTGATTTTAATGCCTTACAATGCCAGTATGGATTTCATTGATCGCTTCGATAGTGCTGCGGCTTTTGCCAAATACAACCACCATGTGGTCCCAACCAACTACCGTGCACCTTATGCCTATCCCAAATCCGTACCTCGCGGCGTTCAGGTTGCAGGGGCAACGGGTGTAACAACGCCTAAAGTTAGTAGTTCCCGCACCGTGGTTGTGGTAAAACGTGGACAGACACTGAGCGCTATTGCCAGAACCCATGGAGTTACCGTCACCCAAATCAAAACTTGGAATCATTTGCGGTCCAATTCCATTCAAGTGGGTCAACGATTGGTTATTCAAAAAAATCGTAGATAGTGCGATTCAATCATTTTATTTCGCGAATTGTAGCCTTAAACCTTCTGGTCTTACTGGCTTTCACAGCATTTTTACCATCCTGTAAGGAATCTTCCAAAGATCAGACCGATTTGGCCAGTGGCCGAGCTGCCGACATCCGGGTATTTTACGCCCCGATTGTGGCAGATTCGATTCAGAACTTGTTCGCTTCTACCCTTTTTTCTGTGGACAGTAACTTGGTGCGATTCGAAGAAAATCGCCCGGCCAACGATCCCCAATATTATGAGTCGGCTTTCAATTTCGAATTGCACCCCTTTTCGCAAATGGAGGAAATCGACCCTCAGTCCAACGGCGCATTTCAGCAGCACACGCTAATCTGGGCCATTGATCCCTTGTCCGACTTATCTGATTGTGAGCGCCTATCTGCAGAAGGAAACAACGCATTCATGGATACCGTCATCGATGAAATCCAATGCACTTGGCTGAAGGACGTGTGGAGCAAGCAACAAGTGGTGCTTTGGATTCGCGACACCCATTCTGCGGGTGAAAATTTCAGTTTGGGCTGGTTAAAAAAGCATCAAGCCATTTTGTGTAGCATTACCAAATCCATAGAAACGGGTAAATTCAATCACAGCAAGCATAAGCCAACGGCGGTGATTGAGCAAAACGTCTATTCTGATAGTGTTAGCCAACTGTTGGCTGGCAAATACAATGTAGACTTTTGTCTTAATGCCTCATTGAAACTGGTTCAAGCTACGTCGGATTTCATTTGGTTGAGAAACGAGAATAGTCAATTCCACAGCAATTTCATGGTCAACATTTTCCCGGCAACTGAGTCCTCGATGTCGTTGGATTCTGTTGTGGCGTTGCGCAATCATTTTACCAAAAAATATTTAAAAACTGCCGAAGGTACTTGGGTTGAGATAAGCAGCAGTGGCATCTTCCCTACACGGTTGAAAAAAAGCAATCACAACGGCAATCCCGAATATTATCTCACGGGTTGGTATACGGAATTGAATACCGACAGACGGGGTCCTTTTGTTCGAAGAATTGTTTTAGACAAAAAGAACAAGCGTTGGGTTGCCTTTGACGGATTCTTGTTTGCCCCCAATCAACCTCGTGTGTCGTTGATGAGAGAATTGGAAATCATGGTCAACCATAGTTTTATCAAATGATGAAGTTGGTCGTTTTTGCATCGGGCAGTGGCAGCAATGCCGAAAACATCATCCATCATTTTGCAGGCAGTGATGTTGCGATACAAGCCATTTTCTGTAATGTAGAAGGCGCCGGTGTTATTGAACGCGCGAACCGTTTGGGTGTGCCCTGTGAATTGTTTAACCGCACAGAGTGGAAGACCGGTGATCGTGTGGATGCGCTTTTGGAAAAATACAGTCCAGACCTCATTGTTTTGGCGGGATTTCTCTGGCTGTTCCCTAAACGACTGATCGACAAATACCCCCATGTTATCAATTTGCACCCCGCTTTGTTGCCGAAATTTGGTGGGAAAGGCATGTTTGGGATGAACGTTCACGAAGCGGTGGTTGCTGCTGCAGAGACTGAAACGGGCATCACAGTGCATTGGGTCACAGAACTTTACGATGATGGAGCGCCCATTTTCCAAGCGCGATGCGAAGTATCGCCAACGGATACCGCCCATGATGTTGCCCAGAAGATTCATGCTTTGGAACAGGCGCATTTCCCGTGTGTGGTGGAAGAAGTGTTGAAAGACATCCCGTCGAAAGCATAAATTCTCGGAAGTTGCAGTGTTTCTTTGTGAGAGACATAATTGCATCGTTCCATGAACACAAATCACATCGAAACCCTGGTATTGCACGCTGGTATTGAGCCAGACCCTACCACAGGGGCCATCATGACGCCCATCTTCCAGACAAGTACCTATGTGCAAGCGGCACCGGGCGATCACAAAGGCTACGAATACGCCAGAACACAGAATCCCACCCGCGATGTTTTGCAAAAAAACTTGGCGGCTTTGGAAGGCACAAAACATGGATTGTGTTTCAGTACCGGAATGGGTGCTGTGGATGCATGCGCCAAATTGCTGTCGCCCGGAGATGAAGTGGTGAGCACCAACGATTTATACGGGGGCACTTATCGCCTGTTTACCAAAGTTTTCGCCCAGTACGGCATCAAATTCCATTTTGTTGACATGAGCGATGAACAAGCCGTTCGCGCGGTGATGTCGGACCGGGTAAAAATGGTCTGGGTGGAAACCCCTACCAACCCGTTGTTGCGGATTATCGATATTGAATTGATGATCGCGATTGGACACGAATTCAACAGCATCGTGGTGGTGGACAATACATTCGCTTCTCCTTACTTGCAAAATCCTGCGAAAATGGGTGCCGACATTGTGATGCACTCTGCCACCAAATATATCAACGGACACAGCGATGTGGTTATGGGGGTTTTGTGTACGTCGAGTGATGACCTACGCGACCGATTGGCCTTTATTCAAAACTCATGCGGCGCCACCCCAGGTCCTATGGATTGCTTTTTGACCTTAAGGGGGATAAAAACGCTGCATATCCGCATGCAACGTCACTGCGAAAACGGCGCAAAGGTGGCTCATTGGTTGAAAGATCATCCGAAAGTGGGACAAGTATTCTGGCCTGGTTTTGAGAGTCACCCGAACCATGCAGTGGCGAAGCGACAAATGCGCGATTTCGGCGGGATGATTTCCTTCACCTTGAAAGACGATGCCATTGATAAGGCGTTGACGTTCTTAAAATCGACCCGATTGTTCTCATTGGCTGAGAGTTTGGGCGGTGTAGAGAGTTTGGTGGGACATCCGGCCACGATGACGCATGCCAGTATTCCAAAGGCAGAGCGGGAGGCCAACGGATTGAAAGACAGTTTAATTCGTTTGAGCGTGGGCATTGAGCACGTGGATGATTTGATTGCGGATTTGGACGCGGCTTTGGCTCAAGTTTAATAATTATTAGGGCGATGAAAGACTCAGAAATCAAGGATCTGCTCGATTTTTGGGCCAAGGAAGTTGAGGAAAACTCATTCATCCCCCACGATCCTGTTCAGATTCCCCATCGATATAGTCGGAGGCAAGACATAGAAATTTCCGGTTTTTTTGCGGCCATCATGGCATGGGGGCAGCGAAAGACCATCATCAATAGTGCGCAAAAGCTGATGTTGCTGATGGACGATGTTCCGTTCGATTTTGTGATGCAGCATGAGGACAGTGATTTGAAGCGACTGCAATCGTTTGTGCACAGAACGTTGAATGGTGAGGATGTGGTTTCGATGATTCGATTTTTTAGGCACTGGTATTCAGGGGCGCCGAGTTTGGAGGATTTGTTTTTTGGCAAAGATGTGCTTGAGGCGCCTGTTCAGGATCAGGTTTATCGGGCTTTGGAGACTTTTCAAACCGCTTGGCAAGTGTTCCCTCACCAGAAACGCACCGACAAACATTTGGCATCGCCATTAAAAGGCAGTGCTTGTAAGCGGTTGAATATGTATTTCAGGTGGATGGTTCGAAGGCCCTCGCCGGTAGATTTTGGCATTTGGAACAAGGTATCACCGTCGGTATTGATGTGTCCGCTGGATGTGCACGTTCAACGCATTGCCATAGAACTTGGGCTTTTGACCCGATATAAGTCAGATTGGCAGAGTTGCTGTGAACTCACCGACAAATTGCGGGCATTCCGTCCGGAAGATCCTGTCTATTATGATTATGCTTTGTTTGGCATAGGGGTTGCGAGAAACAAAGAAATTATCGCAGAAGCGTAGAGAAAATTCTTAAATTTGAAATAATAATAAACAGTACAATGGCAGAAAAATTTACAAGCAGCAACTTCAATGAGGTTGTATTGCAATCCGACAAACCCGTATTGGTAGATTTCTGGGCAGAATGGTGTGGTCCTTGCCGCATGATTGGTCCAATGGTGGATGAATTATCCAGCGAATATGCAGGCAAAGCTGTAATTGGCAAATTGAATGTGGATGAGAATCCAGACATTTCAATGAACTACGGTGTGCGCAGTATTCCTACTTTGTTGATTTTCAAAAACGGTCAATTGGTCGACAAAATCGTTGGTGCGGTTCCCAAGCAGAACATTGCCTCTAAGATTGACGCGCAATTGTAATCGAAAAATTTTGATAAAAAAGGCCGGCTCGCCGGCCTTTTTTGTTCCCTCAACCTACCCATGCTACTCGAAGAAATCCAATCCTTCACCCAATTCGATCTGTTGGCCCAAAAAGCCAAAGAAGGATTCATTGCGGGTATGCACAAAAGTCCTTTCCGTGGATTTTCGGTGGAGTTTGCCGAACACCGTCCGTACAACCCAGGCGAAAGCGTAAAAAACATAGATTGGAAGTTGCTGGCGCGGACCGATAAGAAATACATCAAGCAGTTCGACGAAGAAACCAACTTGAAAGCCCATTTGTGGGTGGATGTATCGCCGAGCATGTATTACCCAATGGAACAACCGCTCAAGCTGAAGCTGGGGGTATTGGGCGCGGGCGTAATTGCCCATTTACTGCAACAGCAAAAAGACAGTTTCTCTTTGGGGATGTACAACGATACTGGGTTTGTTTATCGAAGTCCAATCAAGAGTACCCGTGGACATTTGCAACAACAAATTGGTCAGTTGGGACATTATTGGGAGGCGAAAGACCATACAAAGTCAAGTTCACTGTCTGCCACTCATCCGGCCGTAGATTCGGCGAAACAGTCGTTTGAGAGCGCCGCTTTACAGGTGGGCCGCAGACATTTGGTCGTGGTGCTGAGTGATTTGTTGTGGGATCCCGCCGAGGCGGCAGCCGAGGCCTCCTTTTGGAAAAGCATGGCCCTGCTTCGATTTCAAAAATGTGAAATCCTCCTGCTCCAAGTTCATCACGCCCAACACGAATTGTTGCTCAACCTGGGCAATAGACCCGTTCAATTCATCGACCTTGAAACCGATACCCGCATCAAACTGCAACCCGATGAAATCCAAGACACCTATTTGGCTGCAGAGCGGGAACGACAAAAAACCATCGAACAAAAGTGTCTACAATTGGGCATTGATCATTTTCTGGCGGATGTTTCTCAACCCCTAGAACAAGCCCTCACCGCGTTCTTCGTGAAGCGCGCAAAACTGCTCTAAAAGCAACCAATCCCGGCTTATCGGACAAACAACAACCGTTGTGGATTCAAATCTGCAGTGACGGCCCCATCAAAACTCAAAGAACCATTCACCCAAACCTTTTCCGGTGCGTATTTGAATGTGTGTCCTTCCAAAGGCGACCACCCACATTTATACTGCAGCGATTCTTTGGTAACGGGTTGGTGATTTTCTGACAGCAGCACCATATCGGCCGCATAACCCTCTCGCAGATACCCCCTACCCTCTATTTGATACAAAATTGCAGGGTTGTGACACATTTTCTCAACCATCTTTTCGATGCTCATACGTCCTTCAGCCACATAATCCATCATCAAGGAGAGTGCGTGTTGCACCAACGGCAATCCTGACGGCGATGTGGGATAGGTATTTTGTTTTTCCTCCCACGTGTGTGGCGCATGGTCCGTAGCAATCACATCGAAGCGGTCATCGAGCAAGGCTTTCCACAAGGCAGCCCTGTCATCGGCCGATTTCACTGCGGGGTTGCATTTGATTAAATGTCCCAGCGTTTGATAATCCGCCGAAGAGTAATGCAAGTGATGTACGCAAACCTCTGCGGTTATCCGTTTTTCAGCCAAGGGAATGTCGTTGCGAAATAGATGCGTTTCTATTTCTGAGGTGATGTGCAGGATATGCAACCGGGTATTGTGTTTTTTCGCCAGTTCGATGGCAAAAGACGACGACAAATAACACGCTTCTGCATCACGAATGATGGGATGTTCACTCGGTGGAATGTTATCACCAAATTTTTCCAAGGCCTCGGCATACCGCTGTTTCACCCGGGCTTCAGACTCGCAGTGGGTGGCGATGAGGATTGGCGAATGGGCGAAATGACCATTCAATGCTTGTTCTTGGTCTACCAGCATGTTTCCGGTGCTGCTGCCCATGAACAATTTCACCCCACACACATTTCGTGGGTTCACGCGTTTCACCTCCTCCAAGTTATCGTTTGTGCCGCCCAAATAAAACGAGTAATTCACCGCCGAAGATTGAGCTCCCAACGCATATTTCTCTTCCAACAAGGCATTGGTAACCGTTTGGGGATTGACGTTGGGCATTTCCATAAATGAAGTAGTGCCGCCCACCAATGCCGCCCTGCTTTCGGTATAAATGTTCGCTTTGTGGGTAAGACCCGGCTCTCTGAAATGAACCTGATCGTCGATGACTCCGGGAATTAAGTACTTTCCGTGAGCTTCATGAATTTGAACGGATCCGCTTGGGGAAATATTACGGTCTATCTGGCTAATTTTACCATTTTCAACCAACAGATCTCCTTCAACGATGTTAAAATCTGTTACTATCCGGGCGTTTTTTATCAGGTGCTTAGACATAAGGCTTTCCGATGGTAAAATTACAATAATCCATCAGCCCAACAGAGCAAAGACATGTAAATTATCTAAGTAGGGTAAAATTCCCTCTCAGCGACCTCTTTTCGTTGTCGCATCCAATCCAATAGGCCGTGAAGACATAAACCCCTTCAGGCGCTGGCTTGCCATTGATGGTGCCATCCCAATTGATATCGGGACTCTCCATTTCCATGATTTTCTCTCCCCAGCGATTGTAAATTTTCACATTGTAAGTAGCCCCTTTGACTTTGTATTGGTTCAATGGATAGAAATCATTTCTACCATCGTTGTTCGG
>JBJTNN010000106.1:0-3165 GCA_046074125.1 Bacteroidota bacterium | reverse complement strand
GCTTAATTTAAGTAAACGTCATGGCACACAAAAAAGGTGCGGGTAGCACCAAAAACGGAAGAGAATCACACAGCAAACGCCTTGGAGTAAAAATCTTTGGAGGTCAAGCAGTGAAAGCTGGAAATATCATCGTACGTCAGCGTGGTACCAAACACCATGCAGATGTGAACGTGGGTATCGGTAAAGATCACACCTTGTTTGCATTGGCAGACGGTGTTGTGGTTTTCCGCAAAGGAAGAGAAGGTAGAAGCTTCGTTTCTGTTCAAGGACAAGCGTAAATCCAATATTTTTTCAAGTAAAAAGGGGAAGGCAACTTCCCCTTTTTTATTTTTGCACCAACAATGACCACAATATCTCCCAAAACCCCCTCGCAGTCATTCACCTTGATGAATGAAATTGTTTTGCCAAACGACACAAATACCCTAAATAACTTGATGGGAGGAAGATTGTTGCATTGGATGGATATTTGTGCTGCCATCGCCGCTCAAAAACACAGCAATCACATTGTTGTAACTGCCTCAGTAGACAGTGTATCCTTCAAAGAAAGCATACGTTTGGGCGATGTTGTTACCCTAAAGGCTTACGTAACTCGCGCGTTTAATTCCAGCATGGAAGTGTTTATTGAGGTTTTTGCTGAAAATTTACCCAAAGGGGAACGACTCAAATCCAATGAGGCCTACTATACCTTTGTGGCATTGGACTCGCGCCATAGGCCTGTGGCAGTGCCTCCACTACAACCAGAAACAGACATCGAGCAAGAAAAATATGCAGGCGCCCTCAGACGCAGGCAAGTCCGCTTAATCTTGGCCGGCAAAATGAAACCGGAAGATGCGCAAGAATTGAAAAACTTGTTTCTCTAATTATTTTATTAATCCAATTTCGCGCAGTCGCTGAATTAAAAATTCCATGGCTGTGCAATCTTCATATTTCTTGGGATTGTTCGCATCGATACACTGTGGTAAACAATCCAACCTCACCTCTGGTCTCGGATGAAGAAAGAATGGTATGCTGTAGCGGGGCGTTCCCCAAAGCTCTCTCGGTGGATTCACAACCCTGTGTGTCGTGCTCTTGAGCAAATCATTGGTCAATCGCTGCAACATATCGCCTACGTTTACTACTATGTGGTCTTCCACCTCTGTAACGCCAATCCATTCGCCATGTTTATTTAACACCTCCAAACCATCGGCACTCGCACCCACCAACAAAGTAATTAAATTGATGTCCTCATGCTCCCCCGCGCGAATTGCATCCTTTGGATCTCCGGTAATGGGAGGGTAGTGGATGGCCCGCAATATGCTATTGCCATATTTTACCTTGTCGTCGAAGTACAATTCATCCAAGTTTAAATGCAAAGCAATGGCTCTCAACATTTGAATGCCCGTTTCTTCCAACGCTTTGTATATCGCTTCGCCCGCCTCATTGAATGCAGGTAATTCCGAAACCTTTTTGTTTTCCGGGTAAGTGGGGACCTCAACTTTGGCTCCCTGGGTGTACTGGCCAAAATGCCAAAATTCTTTCAAATCACCGGCGTTGCGATTTTTTGCATGTTCCTTCCCAAAGCCTGTATATCCCCGCTGACCGCCACCCTCACTGTCATCATATTTCAATTTGACCGATTCAGGCAAATCGAAAAAGTTCTTGACCTGATCATACAAATCGGTGAGAATTTGCTGCGGTATTCCGTGATTTCGAATGGCTACAAAACCAATTTGCTCATAGGCCTGGCCGAGGTCTCGAACAAATGCCAATTTTTGGTCGTTAGAACCATGGGTAAAATCCGATAAATCTAGTTTTGGGATAGACTGCATGCCGCGAATTTACTACAACGCGGTCAGTTATTATACTTAAATAGAATGGTAAAGTTTAGAATCGCTCTCTTCTAAGATAATCGACAAAGTAGTAGGAGCAGGACTAATCATTAATACATCAAGGTCTGATGTAGCCTCATATAACTCATTCAAATAGTTCGACCAATCCGGGTTCTCAGCGATGTTTGCTTGGATATAATCTACAGTTTCAGCTTCCGCTTCACCATAAAAATACAACAATAAATCTGAGTGGGATAGTGGTTTTGCCATATTGTTTGCTTTAACAACAAACATATAACGCACCCAAAATCAGATTATTTTACCCGCACTACACTTTTTTGCATCTTTTTTCTCAGATTGAGAATTGCGTAATGCATGCGTCCAATACAAGTATTGATGTTTGTTTCCGTAAGTGCGGCAATTTCCTTGAAACTCAAATCGGCATATTGGCGTAAAATCAACACCTCGCGTTGATCCTCTGGCAGTTCGCGAATCCATTGTTTGAGAATTTCGATTTCATCATTGGCCACCCGTTGATCCTCCTGACTGCTAACACTGATTCCCAAGGCATCAAATACATCGCGACCTTCAGTATCTACAACTACAGGCATGCGCTTGCGAGAGCGAATAGAATCAATACTCATGTTTCTTGCAATTCGCAAAGCCCATGGCAAAAACTTGTCTTCGTGGTTGTACTTCCCATTTTGAATACTATGAATGACCTTGATAAAGGTCTCTTGGAAAATATCTTCAGCCAAATAACGGTCGCCAACAAGCAAGTAAATGCTCGACAGAATGCGAGTTCTGTGGCGCTTTAGCAAAGTTTCGAATGCTGCATTGTTACCGTCGATGTAACGCTTAATCAGCACGCCGTCTGAGATCAATGGTGTAGTCATAATACCCTCCTTGCAGGTTAAAATGTGGTTTTAATAAAGCAAGTTTTTTTGTTGAGTATTTTTTGACTTATAGGCGTTTTCTTAGTGTTTCAGCCGTGAATGAATACAATAATTTTGGTAAATGCAAATTTTTACCACATAAACAACCAAAAAAATCAATTTTTAAGTCCGTTCAGGAAATCTTTAGCCATCATTTTGGGCTTGCCTGAGGGTTGCAATGTCAGAATTTCATAGTCTCCATCCATCAAATGGATGATTAATCGCTTGTTTGAAATTTCAAAGCCCACATTGGCGTTTTGCAGGTTTGTGGTTACAATCCGTCCTTTGATCAATTTTAACTCGCCGTAGGGTGTTTTCATCCAGGCACCCGGATGGGGCGATAATCCACGGAGTTTGTTGTGAAAATCTAGAATGCACATGGAAATCGACAATTCACAAAATTCTCGGTTCAATTTTGGCGC
>JBJTNN010000105.1:0-3223 GCA_046074125.1 Bacteroidota bacterium | reverse complement strand
GATACACTTCTTTTTTTGGGGCTGCTGGTTTGGTTTGTGCGCCTACCTGAAGGGCAAGTGCAAAGGCCAAAAAGCCCATCATTCCTATTTTTTTCATAGTTTTTAATTAAGGTCATAAAGATAATAGAGCCATTCAATTGTATGCGCTGCAATTATTATGAGCGGCATATTTTAACTTTCTTACTAGAATGAATTAGATTTGAACCCATTAATAACATGCAATGGCTAGGTATTTTATAGAACTGGGGTATGAGGGAACCACTTTTTGTGGCTTCCAAATACAGGATGGGCAGGAAACGGTTCAGTCTGTGGTGGCGGCTGCTTTGCAAACCGTTTTAAAAGAGTCAATTGTGCTTACGGGCTCTTCTCGCACCGATGCTGGCGTTCATGCTAGGCAAAACTTCTTCCATTTTGATACGGATCTAGCGGTAACGGGAAAGCATATATATAGTATGAATGCGATACTGCCACCAACCGTTGTTGTACATAATATCTTTGCGGTTGCACAAGAAGCGCACGCCCGGTTTGATGCGCTTTCTAGAACCTACACGTATACGGTAACCACCAAAAAAGATCCATTTTTAATAGATAAAGCCTGGCATTTTCCATTCCCCGTATCTCTAGAAACCTTGCAGGCCATGGCTTTGGAGCTTCCAAACTATCAAGATTTTGAGGCGTTTTCTAAAAAAAATGCTGGTAACAAAACAAATATTTGTGCAATCGAAATGTCCGAGTGGCAAACCATTAGCCCTACGGTATTTACCTACACAGTAAAATCTAACCGCTTTTTGAGGGGGATGGTGCGTGGATTGGTAGGTACGATGCTCCGCTTAGCTAGGCAATCTGCATCAAAAGGGGAGGCGGTTGAAGCATTTAAAGCAGTGATTTTGTCCAAAGACCCTAGTTTATGCGATTTTAGCACCCCCGCTAAAGGCCTTGTTTTAGAAAAGGTTACCTATCCAAATGGTACTTTACAAACACCCATCTAGGTTCAAAATGAGCGAGTTACGTAATAGAATCCATTTATTTTAAAAATATTTTGCTTCTACAACCCTTGTCAGGCTTGCATTTGAATAAAATCTATTGAAAATCAATGCAAAAAGATTTGGCAGAAAGAAATTCACCCTTATCTTTGCAACCCGCTTTGAAAAAAGAGGGGGTTCTTTGAGACAAGTTTTACAGATAAAGGCAGAAAAAAATTCCAAGTTTTTTCAATAAAAATTTGGTGGCTCAAAAATGAGTCCTATCTTCGCCGCCCGTTCAACAAAAACGGGAGTTCTTGTAAAAGCAGCGAAAGGGGTTTAACGAAATTTTCTAGCATTTATTTTATATAAATTTTGCTAGTTCAAAATAACCGCTTATCTTTGCCCTCCGTTTAAAAAAACGGGTTTTCTCAAGTAGTTCTTAATTTGAATTTTTAGGTCAAAAACATCCAGTAAAAAATTAAAGTTTTTTACAAATATTTTTGGCCAGTAAAATATCGGCCCTTACCTTTGCACCCCCAATAAAATGGGAAAGGCTTAAGTAAAGCCAAAAGATCTTTGAAAGTTTGGAAGTAACAGCACAATAAAACATAATTACAAATTAGTTTTCTTGTAAGGTTTAAGTAATCAAAAAAAATAACAAAACATATCCGACGTTAATTTCGATTAATTTGAGATTATAGTCAGATCAAACAACATTTACAATGGAGAGTTTGATCCTGGCTCAGGATGAACGCTAGCGGCAAGCTTAATACATGCAAGTCGTGGGGCAGCATGAAGTAGCAATACTTTGATGGCGACCGGCAAACGGGTGCGGAACACGTACACAACCTCCCGATAAGTGGGGAATAGCCCAGAGAAATTTGGATTAATACCCCGTAACATTGCGATGTGGCATCACATTGCAATTATAGCTTCGGCGCTTATTGATGGGTGTGCGGCTGATTAGATAGTTGGCGGGGTAACGGCCCACCAAGTCTACGATCATTAGCTGATGTGAGAGCATGATCAGCCACACGGGCACTGAGACACGGGCCCGACTCCTACGGGAGGCAGCAGTAAGGAATATTGGTCAATGGACGAAAGTCTGAACCAGCCATGCCGCGTGAAGGATTAAGGTCCTCTGGATTGTAAACTTCTTTTATATGGGACGAAAAAAGGTCTTTCTAGATCACTTGACGGTACCATATGAATAAGCACCGGCTAACTCCGTGCCAGCAGCCGCGGTAATACGGAGGGTGCAAGCGTTATCCGGATTCACTGGGTTTAAAGGGTGCGTAGGCGGGTAGGTAAGTCAGTGGTGAAATCCTGGAGCTCAACTCCAGAACTGCCATTGATACTATCTATCTTGAATATTGTGGAGGTAAGCGGAATATGTCATGTAGCGGTGAAATGCTTAGATATGACATAGAACACCCATTGCGAAGGCAGCTTACTACGCATATATTGACGCTGAGGCACGAAAGCGTGGGGATCAAACAGGATTAGATACCCTGGTAGTCCACGCCCTAAACTATGGATACTCGACATATGCGATACACTGTATGTGTCTGAGCGAAAGCATTAAGTATCCCACCTGGGAAGTACGTTCGCAAGAATGAAACTCAAAGGAATTGGCGGGGGTCCGCACAAGCGGTGGAGTATGTGGTTTAATTCGATGATACGCGAGGAACCTTACCTGGGCTAGAATGCTGGGAGACCGCTAGTGAAAGCTAGTTTTGTAGCAATACACTGCCAGTAAGGTGCTGCATGGCCGTCGTCAGCTCGTGCCGTGAGGTGTTGGGTTAAGTCCCGCAACGAGCGCAACCCCTATCTTTAGTTGCCAACAGGTAATGCTGGGAACTCTAAAGAAACTGCCGCCGTAAGGTGTGAGGAAGGAGGGGATGATGTCAGGTCATCATGGCCTTTATGCCCAGGGCTACACACGTACTACAATGGGGAAGACAAAGGGCTGCAACATAGCGATATGAAGCCAATCCCAAAAACTCCCTCTCAGTTCAGATTGCAGGCTGCAACTCGCCTGCATGAAGCTGGAATCGCTAGTAATCGTATATCAGCAATGATACGGTGAATACGTTCCCGGACCTTGCACACACCGCCCGTCAAGCCATGTGAGTCGGGTGTACCTAAAGTCGGTAACCGAAAGGAGCTGCCTAGGGTAAAATCGATGACTGGGGCTAAGTCGTAACAAGGTAGCCGTACCGGAAGGTGCGGCTGGAATACCTCCTTTTAGAGATAGC
>JBJTNN010000104.1:0-3391 GCA_046074125.1 Bacteroidota bacterium | reverse complement strand
AAACTCTCCTTCTGGCAGATTTGGAACATGAGCTTCGGCTTCTTGGGCATCCAATTTGGCTTCGCCCTGCAAGGCGGTAACATGTCGCGCATCTTCCAAACCCTCGGCGCTTCAGAAGACTCAATTCCCATGTTGTGGATCGCTGCCCCCCTCACCGGACTCATTGTGCAGCCCATCATCGGCTACCTCAGCGATCGTACCTGGCACCCCAAATTCGGTAGAAGAAGGCCCTACTTCTTGCTCGGCGCAGTACTCAGCTCTTTGGCGCTGTTTTTCGCACCCTACTCCAGTACCCTGTGGATGGCAGCCGGTTTCCTGTGGATCATGGATGCCTCCATCAACATTTCCATGGAACCGTTCCGTGCGTTGGTGGCCGACAAACTCCCCGATTCACAGCGTTCCTACGGTTTTGTGGTACAAACGCTCATCATTGGCGTAGGCACATGGGTCGCCTCGAATCTGCCCTGGTTTATGAACTATTTGGGCGTGTCGAACGAAGCGGCTGAAGGACATGTCCCCGACTCCGTCATTTGGTCCTTCGCCATTGGCGCCATCGTGTTCATGGGTTCTATTTTGTGGTCCGTATTTACCACCACCGAAGAGCCCCCCGCAGATTTAGACGCTTTCCGCAAACATAACGCAGAGAGCAGCGGCCTATTCAACGGTCTCATTGAAATCGCCCACAACTTCAAGTCCATGCCCTCGGTGATGTGGAAATTGGGCGTGGTGCAGTTCTTCAGCTGGTTTGCGTTCTTCACGATGTGGTCCTTTGCACCAGCCCTCACAGAGCACGTATATCATGCGGCGATGCCCAAACACGGCGATGTAGATTTCGATTCCAAAAATCAACTCTTCAACCAAGCAGCCAACATTGTTTCTAGCTCCATGGGGATGTACGGACTGAGCTCCATGGCCTTCGCCCTGTTGCTTACCTTGGTCACAGCCCGCAATGGCATCAACCGCAGACTCATCCACATGCTCTCACTCCTTGCCGGTGGTGCGGGATTCCTGTTGATGACAACCGCCAATGAAGCCAACGACGGCATCTTGAATTTGGCTTTCGCCCTCATCGGTGTCTCTTGGGGTAGTATCTTGTCGATGCCTTACGCCATCCTTTCCAGCTCGGTGAAACCCGAGAAGATGGGTATATCCATGGGCATCTTCAACATGTTTATCGTCATCCCGCAAATTGTGGCGGCCTTGGGTGGCATCAACTGGGCCTATAAAACATTCCTGGGCGACGCGGTAATCAACACCATGGTGTTGGCCGGCATTGCCCTGATTTTGGGCGCAGTGAGTACTTTTATGCTGCCCAAACAAAAAGGCTAAACCCGTTCTATTTCAACTGCTTCACCACCAGCAGCATCTCCTTGGCCAGTTTCTGGTATTCCGGCTCTGAGCTCTTTTTTAACAGGCTATAGTACTTCTTGGCCTCGACCTTTTTGTGCAATTGCAAATTGCAGTAGCCCATATTCGCCAGCACCACATCGTCCTTGGGATCCAAGTCGTGGGCCTTTTTCAAATGAATCAGCGCCTCTTCCCATCGCTGCAACATCATGTTGGCCACAGCCAGGTTGGACGTACATGGCACATTTTTCGGGTCGATCTCCAACAAAGCCAACGATATCGGCTCAATCCAAAGCCAAGCGGCTGAGTCTTCGGCCTCGAACAACTGACCGATGTAGTCTTGGCAAGTAGAAAATAAAAACTGCTTACCGTCTTGCAGCGCCACACCTTTGCTCCATTGCCAGGCAAATTGGTTGTCGACCGACTTCTCGATGGCCGATAACAGGGTTGTTCCGAAAGAATCGTACTGAAATTGTTTTCCAAACAAGTAAACCTTGCCAAACAACAAATCCAACCGCTGGGGGAACCGCGCGATGCCTTTGTTCAACCAAACCAAACTTTGGGCCGACAGTTCAGCATCCATGATGGTTTGACTCCGCAAGTACCCCACCACGTTCCCAACAGAATCATTGATGGCAAAGGACTCTTCGCCCGCCTCAGGTGGTACCGTGGTCATGTTGATCACCTCTTTTTTCGCCAAATTCATGTAGTAGTTGGCATAACAAACGTAAAACTCGGGGTCTTGCTGTCCGATCCCCGACCACTGAGCCAAAAACACCCGCTGCGCGGCGGTGTCCTTGCTGCGAAGCAATTTCAAGAATGCGGAATACTCTTCACTCACCGTTGGCGATAATTGATCATCCAAAGTCCGGTTCAACCTCCGTGCAACCTGGTCATCCTGTGCCCATACCGCGGTCGTACCGAGGCAAAAAACCAACATCGAACAGAAAAATCGAATCGCTAATCGTTGCATCATTTGCATTTGCTCAAAAAATAAAACACGAATCCCACGGCGGCTGTAGACAAGCCATACAAACTCTCGGTGGGTTTATCCTGCACAAAAAACAGGGCCACGGCACCGGTGGTGATTAAAAACAAGATGGGGGTAACGGGGTAGCCCCAAGCCCTGTATCCTTCGGGTTTGCCTTCGCGAAACCGCAATATGATCATCCCCAACACGGTGAGCATGGTAAACAAACTCAACGTAAATGCAATATAGTAAATGAGTTGCGGAAAGTCCATCACAAACAGCAACACCAACGAAACCACCCATTGAACCACGATGGAACGTCGGGGATTGCCATCGGCTTCCCGCTTGGAAAGTCCCTGCATACTGGGAATCGTTTCGAACATTTTGGCAAGCACACGCGGACCGGTAAATACCATCGAACTGATGGTAGACACCAAAAGAAGGCTGATGATGCCGCCCATGAGTTTTCCGATATTCGTGCCCAACAAGGCCTCCGCAGCCACCAAGCCCACTTCTTTCACACCCACCAAATTGTGCACGGCGGTTGATTTCATCAAGACCATGTTGAGCAACACGTAAAGGCCTGTGACGGTGAGGGTGCCGAGCAATATGCTGCGCGATAAATTTCGGTTGGGGTTTTCGATGGAGCCCGCGATGTAGGTGCTGGCATTCCAACCGCTATAGGCAAAACTCACCCAGATGAGGCTTGTGGCAAAAGCGGGGGCCACCAAACTGCCCAAATCCATGAAGCCCGATGATTCAGCGCTTGCAGAGGCATCGCCAAAAATCTCTTTCCAACCTTGGGCCGATGGCAAAAAGTTCACCGGTTCCGAACCCAAAGCAAATCCTGCCCCAATGAAAAGCACGATCATGGAAACTTTAAGCACGGTAGACCCTTTTTGAAAATCGATCCCCAAGCGGGCATTCCACCAGTGAATGGCACTGATGAGGGTGATAACGCCCATGGCCAATGCAGTTTCATTCACACCCGACCAAACACCATGCACGTAAGCCCCCAAAGCAATAGATGCCCCCGCAATGGGCGCTGCAAATCCCACAGTGGAACTCACAAAC
>JBJTNN010000103.1:0-25014 GCA_046074125.1 Bacteroidota bacterium | reverse complement strand
GAGTTTGAATTTGGACGTTACGGTGAATCCCGATTTTGCGCAGGTGGATGTGGATGTGCAGCAGGTGAACCTGACGCGGTATAGTTTGTTTTTTCCGGAGCGACGTCAGTTCTTCATTGAAAACAGTGATTTGTTTGCCAGTTTTGGGTTTCGGCAGATTCGTCCATTTTTCTCACGCCGCATTGGTTTGGGGAGTCAGGGACCTGTTCCCATTGTGGGCGGTTTGCGGATGTCGGGCAAAATCGGCAGCAACGTTCGCTTGGGTCTGATGAACATCACCACGCAGTCACAAGATTTGATGTCGAGCGGGGGTGTTATCCCCGCCACGAATTATTCGGTATTTGCCTTACAGCGCAAGGTATTTGCGGCGAGCAATGTGGCGGTAATTGCGGTGCATGATCAGCGATTGAATACGTTGGTGAATTATGTGGACCGACAAGGGAGGGTGGCACAATCGGGCGACTACAATTCGGTGTTGGGTACGGAGTTCAATTTGTTAACCAAAAGCAATCTGTGGGCGGGAAAGGGGTTTGTGCAGAAGTCGTTGTATCCAGGACTTCGCGCAGGTGCGGGATATGCCCATGCCACTTGGCTGCGTTATCGGAGTTTGAATTGGATGGCGATGTGGAACCATGAGTATGTGAGCAAGCAATTTGTGGCGCGCACGGGTTTTGTGCCCCGGACGGACAATTACGATCCTGTATCGGGGAAGGTGATTAAATACGATTACTGGCGCTTGGAGCCGATGTTGACTTACAGCATTTATCCCAAGCGGAACAAGCACATCAATCATTATGGATTGGTTTTGAGCAACAGCAGTTATTACGACAGCAGTTTTCATGGTACGGAATCGGAGTCTGAGTTGGGATTGGATTTGAGTTTTCAGAACAGCTCATTGTTTCATGTGAGTTTTGATCATTCTTACTATGATTTGTTTTTGCCTTTTGATCCGTTGGATGCGGGGAAGATGTTTTTTGGGAAGTACAGTTGGACGGGCATTCACACGGAGTTTACCACCAACAATCGCAAGCCATTGAGCGGGTATTTGGAGGCGAATTATGGTGGGTATTTTATGGGGCGGAAGGCGGAGTTTGGCGGAAATTTATCGTACCGGGTGAAGGGTGTGGGCAAGCAAAAATTGCCGTTGTTGTTGTTCACGGCGAATTTCAATCACATCAATGTGTTGATGGGGGATTCTTTCACTTCTGCGATCAATTTGATTGGATTTAAGACGGAGTACAGCATCAATACGAACACGTATTTCACGGGGTTTGTGCAGTACAATACCCAATCAGAGAAGATGAATGTGAATTTGCGGTTCCAGTGGAGATACCGCCCGATGAGCGATTTTTTCTTGGTATACAGTCAGAATTACGACCAATTCCAATCGGTGTTGCCGAATCGATCGTCGTATTTTGGACCATCGTTCAGGTCCTTGGCCGCGAAATGGGTGTATTGGTTTAATTAAAAACCGTCGCCATCGAGGATGTTGCCCAGTCCGCCGAGGATACTACCCTCTTCTCTTCTGCCGCCGGGGGCGCCATAGCTCAGGATTTTTCCTGCCAAGCGAGAGACGGGCAAACTTTGCAGCCATACTTTTCCGGGGCCTCTGAGTACGGCAAAGAACAACCCTTCACCGCCGAACAGGGCGTTTTTAACCCCACGAACCATTTGGATGTCGTAATCGATGCCAGCGGTGAATGCCACGATACATCCGGTATCGATGCGCAGGGTTTCTCCGGCACGCAATTCTTTTTCCATGACATGTCCGCCTGCATGCACAAACGCGAGGCCATCGCCTTCTAATTTTTGCATGATGAATCCTTCACCGCCGAACAGGCCGGTTCCCAGTTTGCGTTGAAATTCTATGCCAACGCTCACGCCTTTGGCGGCACAGAGGTAGCTATCTTTCTGACAGATCACTTTACCCCCGAGTTGTTGTAAATCGAGCGGCATGATTTTTCCGGCATAGGGACCTGCGAAGGTTACGCGGGCTTTGTTATAGCCGACGTTGGTGAAGGCTGTCATGAAGAGCGATTCCCCTGTAAGGAGTCGTTTCCCGGCGCCCATGAGTTTGCCCAGGATTCCACCACTTTGTTGGCTACCATCGCCGAATATGGTTTCCATTTCGATGCCATCGTCCATGAACATAAAGCTGCCGCTTTCGGCCATGACGGTTTCTTGGGGATCGAGTTCAATTTCCACGCACTGCATTTCTTCGCCGAAGATGCGGTAGTCGATTTCGTGATTGCGTCTCATAGGTATGGGGCGTTTGATTGGGTATTAGGCGTTGTCGGTGGGTAATTTTTTCAGGGCAAGGATGCTGAAGTTGCTATCTTCTTGTACGATTGTATTGCTCAGGTGGCCGAGTCCGGTAATTTCCATTTCCACGACATCGCCATTTTGCAACCATTGTTCTTTGTATTGGGGATCGTTGAGTTTGCCGGTTCCGTTGAGTTCTAGGAAGCAACCGGTACCCACGGTACCACTGCCGATGACATCACCGGGGAAGATATCGGCGCCGTAGGCGCATCGCTCGATGATTTCTGCGAATGTCCAGTCCATATCGCCCACGCTCCCTTCGCTCACTTGGATGCCGTTTACCCAGCATTTCATGTTGAGGTTGTAGGAGTGGCCTGTATGTCCGGGTTTAGCGGGAATTTTGTAGGGCTCAAGTTCATCGGGGGTTACGAGCCATGGACCTATGACGGTGCTAAAATCTTTGCCTTTGGCGGGACCAAGATTGAGCAGCATTTCTTCCATTTGAAGGCGTCTTGCACTCATATCGTTCATGATCATGTAGCCTGCGATGTATTGATCGGCGTCTTCGGCTTTCACGTTTCTGCCATGTTTGCCTAGCACAACGGCTGCTTCGAGTTCGAAGTCCAATTTTTCAAAATGGTCGGGCATGCAGGGGATGGCGCCGGGACCTTGGATGGCGTTGTGGTTGGTAAAATAGAAGATGGGGTATTGGTCGAATTCAGGAATCATGGGAACGCCGCGATTTCTTCTGGCGGCGGCCACGTGTTGACGGAAGGCGTAACCGTCTCTGCAGCTGCTGGGCTGTGGCACGGGTGCTAGGAGAATATCGTCTGAGCAGGGCACGGCGAGGTGGCTGTGGTTACCGGCAAGGATTTCAGTTTCTACGGCTTTGGCCAGGGCACTTTGGTTGTCCCAATCGTTGAGCATATCGCGCATGTTGTTGGCGATGGCGGGTTGAATGGTGTTGAGGGGGTAGATGTTGGCATTGACCAAAATCCCTGTTTGGGGTTGACCATCGGTTTTGAAGGTGACCAATTTCATACTACAAAAATACGGCTATTTCCCGAGTTTCTGTGGGTAATCGGGTTTGGTGGTTGGGACGGGAAGTTAGATTTTTGTGCAGATTTATCGCCATGACAAACAAAACGAAGGTATTGGTAACGGGCAGCAATGGGTTGTTGGGACAGAAGTTGACGGATTTATTTTTGCAACGGTCTGATTGGGATTTGTTGGCTACGGGCGCGGGGGGGAATCGACATCCACAGCAGACGGGGTACCGGTATCAGACGTTGGACATCACGGATGCGGCGGCGATGGAGCGATTGTTGATGCAGGAATTGCCGGATGTGGTGATACACACGGCGGCGATGACGCAAGTCGATGATTGTGAGTTTAAACGCGATGAATGTGTGTCTTTGAATGTGACGGCGGTGGAGAATTTGGCACGGTTGAGCACGAAATTGGGGTTTCATTTGGTGCATGTAAGCACGGATTTCATTTTTGATGGGACCAAGCCGATGTATACGGAATCGGACGAGGCGAATCCGTTGAGTTATTATGGTTGGAGCAAGTTGGAGGGCGAGAAGCGGGTGATAGCGTTTGCGAACAGTTACAGCATTTTACGCACGGTTTTGGTGTATGGGAAGGTGGCTGACATGAGCAGAACAAACATTGTATTGTGGGCGCATGGCACGTTGAAGCAGCAGAAGTCGGCCAACGTAGTCACTGACCAGTACCGCACACCTACTTTGGCGGAGGATTTGGCTATGGGTTGTTTTTTGGCGGCCGCGCAGCGGGCGCAGGGCATTTATAACATTGCGGGCAAGGACTACATGAGTGTGATTGAGTTGGTGGAGCGTGTGGCGCAGTTCTACGGGTACTCGATGGACTGCATCAATCGGGTTGATAGCAGCACGTTGAATCAGCCGGCCAAACGTCCGCCCATCACAGGATTAGACATCACCAAGGCGGTGTCGGAGTTGGGCTACAACCCCCATTCTTTTGAGGAGGGATTGGCCCTGTTGGGTTTATAAAATTTGTTGCCTTAGGGTTTGGGCATCACTTCGCCGCACTCTTTGCAGGTGCGCAAATCTTCAGATTCGTAGTAGTGATTGAAGTGGGTAAGGAAATCGGTTTCGATGTTGTTGAGTTCGAAATAGGCTTCGTGCAATTTGTTGTTACACTTATCGCAGAACCACAACAATCCATCTTTGAATCCTTTTCCAGCGCGCACTCTTTCGATCACTAGTCCGATGGAACCTTCGGTACGTCCGGGGCTATGGGGCACGCCGGCGGGGAGGAGGAACATGTCGCCGGGACCTAATTTCACGTCTACACGCTGTCCGTTTTGCTGTGTTTTAACGGTAATTTCTCCTTCGAGTTGGTAAAAAAGCTCTTCGGTTTCGTTGTAGTGGTAATCGCGGCGGGCATTGGGACCTCCAACGATCATTACGATGTAGTCGCTGCCTTCTGGGTACAGGTTTTTGTTGGCAACGGGGGGTTTGAGCAAATGCCGGTTTTCGGCAATCCAGGTTTGGAGGTTAAAAGGCTTGCGAATTTCCATGGTATGTAGGTGTTTCTGTTGTCAAAATTGGCTTGGCAACAACACAAAAGTAAATCTTTGATTGGCATTTTTTCCTGTCAATCGTCATATCGTGGCGGCATACACTCAATTTTTGCGATTTTTACTAAAAGTTCATCGCCCTGAATCATGTAACTTTGCCCTACAACTTCCATGAGTGACGCGATAAAACATGAATGTGGTGTTGCTTTCATACGGTTGAGGAAGCCGTTGGAGTATTACCAGGAAAAGTATGGCACCTTTTGGTACGGCTTGGCCAAGCTACAGTACTTAATGACCAAGCAGCTGAATCGCGGTCAGGACGGTGCGGGGATGGGTGTAGTGAAATTGGATCCGGATTACGGGGCCCGTTATTTGGCGAGAAAGCGGAGTGCGAGTAAAACGGCCTTGACAGACATTTTCGAGGAGGTTGGTGCGGCGTTGAACGAGATTCCGGAGGAGTATCGCAAAGACGCGGATTATTTGAGAAAGCACTATCCCTATGCGGGGGAAATGCTGTTGGGGCATCTTCGTTATGGCACTTATGGGGGGAACAGCATCGAAAACATTCACCCTTTTTTGCGTCAGAACAACTGGATGGCGCGCAACTTGATGTTGGCGGGCAATTACAACATCACCAATACGGATGAGTTGTTCAATGCGTTGATTGAATTGGGGCAGCAGCCGAAGGAGAAGAGCGACAACGTGTTGATGTTGGAGAAGATTGGTCATTTCATTGATGAGGAAAACCAGCGATTGTTTGGGGTTTTGAAGTCGCAAGGATTTACCAATTTAGAAATCACGGAGAAGATCAAGGAGGAAATATCGCTAACCAACATTTTGAAGCGCAGTTTCAAAAACGTGGATGGCGGGTACAATATGATTGGGATGTTGGGTCATGGCGATGCGTTTATCATTCGCGATCCGGCGGGAATTCGACCTTCGCACTATTACATCGACGATGAGGTGGTTGTGGTGGCGAGTGAGCGTGCTGCGATACAAACGGCGTTCAACATTTACCCGGAGGATGTGCAGGAATTGGGTCCGGGCAATGCCTTGTTGGTGCGCAAGAGTGGCCATGTGGAGGAGGTGAATATTTTGGAGCCTACGGAGCGGATGAGCTGCAGTTTTGAGCGCATTTATTTCAGTCGGGGCAACGACCAGGCAATTTACCATGAGCGCAAGGAGTTGGGCAGGTTGTTGGCTAAGCCGGTGATGGATTTGTTGGGCAATGATTTGGTGAATACGGTGTTTAGTTATGTGCCTAACACAGCGGCGACGAGTTTTTACGGGTTGATTGATGGCATTCACGAGATCCGCAGGGAGTTGCAGGCGGAGGCTTTGTCGAAGATCGATGTGAAAAATGAGCCCGAGAAGGTGAAGGAGATATTGAGTTGGAGGCCAAGGCGGGAGAAGATATTGGTGAAGGATGTGAAGATGCGCACGTTTATCACGAACGATTCTGACCGGGATGATTTGGTGGGGCATGTTTACGATATCACTTATGGGGTGGTGAAGAGTTGGAATGATACGTTGGTGATCATGGACGACAGTGTGGTTCGCGGCACTACGTTGAAGCGCAGTATTTTGCGGATTTTGGATCGTTTGGAGCCCAAGCGCATTATCATGGTGAGTTCGGCGCCCCAGATTCGGTACCCAGATTGTTATGGGATTGATATGAGTAAGATGGGTGATTTTGCGGCCTTTGCGTCGGCGGTGGAGTTGTTGAAGGACAAGGGATTAACGCATATTTTGGATCAAGCTTATGAGGTGGCGAAGGCGGAGTTGATGAAGCCAGCGGCAGAGCAGCGTTGTGTGGTTCAGGACATATATGCTCCTTTGACGGATGCGGAGGTCAGCAAAAAAATCGCGGAGATGTTGAAACCTACGGATTTGAAGGCAGAATTCGACATTTTGTTCCAATCGGTGGACAATTTGCATGAGGCTTGTCCGGGCGACCGTGGCGATTGGTATTTCACGGGTAACTACCCAACACCGGGTGGCAATCAGGTGGCGAATCGATCGTATGTTTATTACATTGAGGGCAGGAAAGAGCGGGCGTATTGATGGCTTGGAAATCGCAAAGAATAAATAGTAAATTCGCTGAATAAACTGATATGAGCACTTTAAACGATGTGATATCGCAGTTGCAGGAGCAATTGGAGAAAAACTTACAGCATACGTCTACGGAATTTTCGCGCATTCGTGCGGGCAAGGCCAGTCCGGCGATGTTGGAGAGTGTGATGGTAGAATATTATGGCGCTTTAACGCCTTTGGCGCAGGTGGCGAACGTGAACACTCCTGATTCGCGCACATTGGCCATTCAGCCTTGGGATAAGGGGTTGATAAGACCGATTGAAACGGCCATCATCAATTCCAATTTGGGATTTGCCCCACAAAACGATGGCGAGATGATTCGCATCAGCATACCGCCGGTAACGGAGGAGCGCAGGAAAGAGTTGGTAAAGCGTGCAAAATCGGAGGCTGAGAATTCAAAAATCGGTATTCGGAACTATCGCAAAGACGCCAATGAGCGCATCAAGAAGTTACAGAAGGATGGGTTGAGTGAGGACGATGCGAAATCGGCTGAGGAGCGGGTTCAGAAGTTGATTGACGGTTACATCAAAAAGACCGACGATTTGTTTGAGTTCAAGGAAAAGGAAATCCTCACAGTGTGATGGGTCGGTAGCCGTTAGGGTTTGGCTACAATTTGCAGTTGATTTTTTACCATTTCGGCGCGTTGGAGTAGGGATTCCAGTGTTGGCGCAATGACGGTTGCATGTCCGAGTTTTCGGTTGGGCCGGGTTTCTGATTTACGGTACATGTGTATGAAAACGTCGCCTTGTTGGGTGAGTTCTGATTCGTTGTTGAGTTGGTAATTGCCAGAGACGTTTTGGGGACCAACGATGTTGATCATGGCGGCGGGTTGGATGAGTGAGGGATCGCCTAGTGGGGCGCCGGAGAGGATGCGCAGGAATTGTTCAAACTGACTGCAGTGCGAGCCTTCGATGGTATGGTGACCGCTGTTATGGGGTCGCGGCGCGATTTCGTTGACCCAAATTTCTTGATTTTCTGTTAGGAATAATTCTACGGCGAAGAGTCCGGGTGAATGTAATTTTTGGACGCATTGACGTGCGATGGTTTGAATTTTTTCCTCCAATTCTTTGGCAATTCTAGCGGGGGAGAAGAGGAATTCCACCAAATTGCTTTGGGGGTTGAAGTACATTTCGATGGCGGGGTAAACGGCGTATTCGCCATCTTGTGCGATGGCAACGATCACAGCAATTTCGAGGGCATTGGGTACAAACGCTTCGATGAGGACATCGCCGTTGAAGGGGTTGTTGTTGAGCGCATCGGCTTTGCTGAGGATGGCCACACCTTTACCGTCGTAACCGCCTTTGCGTGTTTTCACTACGATGGTATCGCCGGGGAATTGGCTGAGGAGTTCATCGTTGATGTCTTGGGTATTGCAGAGGGCGAAGGGTGCTGTGGGGATGTTGTGTTGGGCGAAAAACTGCTTTTGGAGTCCTTTGTCTTGAATGATTTGAAGGACAGCGGGTTTTGGGATGATGGTTTTGCCTTCTTTTTCGAGTGCTACGAGGGCGTCGACGTTGATGTGTTCGATTTCCCAGGTAACGACATCGGTTTGGTTGGCGAGGTTGCGGATATCGTTGGCGTTATTGAGGCTGCCTTGGATGAAGTGGTTGGTGATGGGTGCTGCTGGACAGTCGGGCGATTGTTCAAGTACAGTAAATTCCACAGGCAGGCTGGGGTATTTTGCTTCTATTGTCATCATGCCCAATTGGCCGCCACCGATAATACCAACGCGTATCATGGTACAAAGATACGCGCTGCTCGCAACACGAAATTTGGTTGTTGCGATTTTTGCCATATTTTCGGAGGTATCTTTGTGATAGTATGATAGAGCCTCCCTCGGTATTGATGTTGTTGACTGTGAGTCCAAACGCTTGGTTGATTGTTGCGTTGTGTATGGTTGTGATTGCCTTTTTCTCAGGGATGGAGATTGCTTTTTTGTCGGCCTCGCGCTTACGCATTGAGTTAAGGAGCAAGGAGAATTTGGGGGGTGGGAAGTGGCTTTCTAAGTATGTAAAGAACCCGAGTGATTTCATCAGTACGGTGTTGGTGGGTAACAATTTGGGGTTGGTGGTGTACGGGATATACATGGGTGAAATTTTGGATGATTCGTTTGCTAACGTGTCATGGATGCAAAGTGAGTGGGTGAAGTTTTTGATGATTACGTTGAGCAGTACGATGGTGGTATTGGTGGTTGCGGAGTATTTGCCCAAGACGTTTTTCAAATTGTATGCAGATCGGTTGATTTTTGGGTTGATTGGCATATTTCGGATGGCGCATGTGGTGATGTGGCCATTGATTCAGGTGGTGAAGGGCATTTCTGCTTTTTTGTTGCGGGTGTTTACCAAGACCCGGATTTCGGAGCACACACCGGTTTTTTCGAAGGTGGATTTGGACAATTACATTGCATCGTTGGAGAATGCGGGGAATGTGGATACGGTGGAAATAGACACCGAGGTTTTTAGAAATGCGTTGGATTTTAGCGATGCGAAGGTGCGGGATTTTATGGTGCACCGGACGGAGTTGGTGGGTGTGGATGTGAATGCAAGTGTTGCGGAGTTGCGTGAGAAGTTTGTGGAGACGGCGCATTCAAAGATTCTCATTTACAAGGAGAACATAGACCACATTATTGGCTTTGTGCATCACAGTGATTTGTTTCACAATCCCCAGCGGATTCAGGATGTATTGCGGTCTGTATTGATTGTGAATGAGAGTTTGCAGGCGCATGATATGTTGCGAAATTTTATGCAGGAGAAGCGCAGTTTGGCTGTGGTGGTGGATGAATTTGGCGGTACGGCGGGTATGGTGAGTGTTGAGGATGTGTTGGAGGAGATTGTGGGTGAGATTGAAGACGAATTTGATGTGGAGGACAAAGTAGAAATTGCTTTGGGGGAAGGGCATTATGTGTTCAGCACCCGTTTGGAAGTGGATTATTTGAATGAAAAGTACGATTTAAATATCCCTGAGGGGGAGTACAACACCTTGGGGGGATATATCATTTTCTGCTCGGAACGAATACCATCTGTAGGAGAAATTATTCATCACGAGCCGTTTGAATTTGTGATCAAAACATTGAAGGGCGCTCGATTGGAGGAAGTAGAAATACGTGTTTTACCAAAAGAAGATTAACATGAAAAAGAAACTCAGTGGCGTGACTTTAATGGTTTTGTGTACCGTAGCAGGACTCAAAGCGCAGGATTCGGCTATGGCTGCGACTGACCTTGTAGCCGCACCTACATGTGCTATGTTGGGTCATTCGGCTTACAAGCCCAAATGGGAGGTGACGAGCAACGTTACATTGGCCTTGTCGCGATTTACAGGCAATGTGAGTCGCAATTTGAACGACGATCCGTATTTGTTGATGGTACGCCGAATCCAATACAGTGATAAGGGGAATCAGAATGCATGGCGGATGGGCGTGAATGGGTTTCGCAGAAAGAGCGAGGACATGAATGGCGGTTTTTCTGGCAGTGTTTTTCGTAAGAGCGAGGAGAACTGGGCTTCATTGGTTGTTGGCAGAGAATGGCGCAGGGATTTGGGTTATGGATTTTATACCAGCTGGGGATTGGATACACGCGGATTGTGGCGTAACAGCACCTCTACAACCGTTCAATTTGATGGCAGTATTGGTGGTATGACGGAGATTGTGACGGAAGCGAAAGAATATGGGGGCAGCTTAGGTTGTTTTGGTGGCATTGGCGTGAAGTTGCACCAGCGGATTGCTTTGTATACTGAGTCGATTGTTTACGGACAGGTGTTGAATACGGAGCGGTCGTTTACGGTGAATGGCGCGCAGACTACATTGGAAGCCAAGCAGACAATTTCTGTGGTTCCGATGGTGCCCATTGCTTTGTTTTTAACGGTTCAGTTTTAACGTATGAGGGCAATTTTCATCTTTTTTTGTTGTGTGAGTGTAACGGCTTATGGCAGTAATTTAGAGAGGGCGTTAGACACTGTTCCACCGGCAAAATCAATTACGGTGGTACAACGTGCGCCTCAGTCGGCTGCTAAGCCCCTAGCGAATATTCCGGTGAATACGGAGCAGCGTTACGTTGGATTTAACACTTCGTATTTGTTGCAGCAGTTGATGCCTTTTAATGCCATTCCGGTTCAGCAGAATATGTACGGGGTTACTTATCGCAAGTACAAACAAAACAAAGGGTATCGCATCTCCATGGGTGCCAATTTGACTGAAACATCAGAAGTTCAGTGGTTGGGTTTGCGGTTTGATCGTGAAAGACGAAAGGAGATAAACAATCATTGGCGTTATTTTTACGGAATGGGGGGTGGTCTTGAGGTATTTGAGAATCCGGACCAGGTTAATTTTTTTACTCAAACTGAGGTGAATGTGTTGGGTCAGTTGCACTGGGGTATAGAATACCGGATCAATCCTGTGATGTCTTTGAGCATGGAATGTCAGGGTATTTTATTGTTGGGGTCTTCCAGTGCGTTGGTATTGAGGCCACCGACTGTCATCACGGCCTTTTTTAACATCAATTAAGGATAGACAATGATCCACTCTTCTTGGGTGGATGCACCAACAACGCCGTAACCGTTGGGTATATTGCTCTGCACGGGACCGGGCAATTGGGTGATTGATTTTTGGCTCCAGAGGTGTTCTGCCCGCGTGTTGTAATAGTGGTAAAGGGCGAGGCTTAAATTTTCCAAAGTGATTTTTACCGAAAGGGTTTTTTCGGTTTTGCTGTTTCGGAAAGGGAGTAAATTATAGAAGCGGAATGTGCTCAATACGCCGTTGAAAATTTCGTCAGAGAAGAGGATTTCTTGTTCCGTGTAATTGTTGAAGTTATTTCGCACAAAGGGGGTTTCGTTGCCATCAATTTTCAGGATTTGCCATTCTGTACTGCTGTCGATGGCTTGTCCACTGGCGTTGAGCGTGTATTTTCTCACTTGTTTTTGTGCGGTGATGCGGTAATAATTTTCATCGACGGCACTGTCTCTGAATTGCAGGGAGAAGACTTGGGTTATGCCGATTCCGGCGATGGCTTCTGTGGAGGTATCGGTTTTTGTAAAGCGAATGGCGGAGGGCATCACATCTCTGACGGAGACAGTATCTAGGGGTGAAATGAGGGAAAATTGAAAGCTGTCTCGGGGATTTAGGCGGAAATTGTTGATGGTAAACTGTCCGGCGGTATTGCTTTCGGCTGGTTTACTTCGTTTGGTTGTGGTTTGTAATAAAATGGTTGCTTGAGGTTGGGGTTTGAAGGGTTCTGAAATCCCTGCCACCCGAGAATAGTGGATGTTGTGGGTATCGTTTGTACCCAGGATGCACTCGATCACAGGTCCAACCGCCACTTGATCTGGTTGGGGCACCACAATTTCTCTGCTGCAGCTAACTAGCAGAAGGCATAATGCAGACACATACCACGGCCAGTTTACCCAAAACTTGGGTTTGTTGGAGGTTTTGGTGCGATATGTTGGCTGTAAAATCAAAAGGAAATTTGATAATTGATGTGGGGAAGTATGGGCAGGAGGGAGAGTTGGGTAAGTTTACGCTGGCCTTGATTGTCGTAGGCGAAGGTGATAAAGAAGGGATTTTGGCGGTTGTAGGCATTGTAGATTCCCAGCGACCAAGTCTCTTGAAATTGTTTGTGTTTCACGATGTATTGGGTGGAGATATCGAGTCTGTGGTTGTTGCGGCTGCGAGCATTGTTGCGGTCGCCGTAGATGAAGATTTCCGCGAAGGGGTCGTTGGGGGTTGGCGACTGATAGACTCCGATGGGGAGGGTGTAGGCGAAGCCGGTGTTGAACGTCCAACTGCCGCTAATGATGACATTGGGCGACAATTTATAGATTCCCACGAGGTAGAAGTTATGTCGTCTATCGTAGCGAGAGGGAAAGATTTTTCCTTGGTTGAGTTCGGCAAATTGGCGGTTGTTGAACAGGAGGGAGTAGCTGGCCCATCCGGTGAGTTTTCCGGTGCGCTTTTCTAGCAGGCATTCTAATCCCTGGGCATTTCCTTTGCCTTGGGTGACGGTTTTTTCCCAGTTGAGGGCGCTGGTAATGTAGGCGGCATTATCGCGGTATTCCAGCAGGTTTTCGAATGATTTTTGGAAGTATTCAAAACTCCATTGATACTTGGTTTTTGTGATGGTGGTACCCAGCGAGAATTGGTGGGCTTTTGCGGGTGCGAACTGGGCATTTGATGGAACCCACAAATCGGAGGGAAGTCCCATGGTTAGGTTGTTGAGCTGGTGGAAAAACTGCACATTTTGGGAGGCTGCGGCTTTGATCCACATTTGTGGCGATAGGCGGTAGCGGTAATTAAACCGGGGTTCTGGTCGGATATAAAACTGTTGATCTTCCAATCCGAAGTAGGAAATTCTGGAGCCGATATCGAGGTATCCCCATTTTGGGTGGTGAAATTCGAGGTTGGCAAAGGAGAAGATTTCGGGGGTAATGACTTTTTTGTCGTTGTATTGGTAGGTCCGAAACACCGAATCGAATTGTGTTTCGAGGGTTCTATCGCCGGGGGTGAAGGTATGTTGCACGTACCCTCCGCCAATTTTGGCGGCGAGGTATTTTGACCATTGAATGTCGAATTTGGCATCGGCCGCAACATCGCGGAGTCCGTTGGTGAGGTTATAATTGGTAAAATTGTCTTTGTTTTTGCTGGGGTCGATTTCGCTTCTAAGTCGATAGTGGTAATCGTTGTGTTGGGTAAAGGCGTAATTGGTGTAGTGGGCTTTGGCGGTAAATCGGATCCGGCGGTTGAAGAAGTATTGCCATTTGAGGCTGCCGAGTTGATTGCCCCAGAGGTTGCCTTGTTCTCTTTTTTGATAGACGCTGACTTCGTTGGATTCGCCGAAGGTTTTATCGATAAAAAAGGCGCGATCTCTGCCTTGGTAGAGGGTGAGGGATAGGGTACTTTTCTCGCTGAAGCGGTGGTTTAATTTTGCATTAACGTCCCAAAAGTTGTAGCGGTTGATGTTGTTGCTGTCTTTGAAAACGGCGTTTGCGATGGCTTGGGTGAGGAGGTCGAAGTTTGAGCGGCGGAAGGCCACGGCCAGGGTGGTGCGTTTTTTCCAGAGTGGACCTTGGATCATGGCTTTGCTTGTGAGTGCACCGATGGTGAGGTTGCCGGACCACTGATTTTCATGTCCATCCACGGATTGCACGGAAACCACGCTACTGAGTCGACCGCCGTGTTCTGGGGAGAGGGTACCGCGGTTGAGTTGGGCACTTTTTACGATGTCGCCATTGAATATGCCGAAGATGCCATAGAGGTGATAGGCGTTGAATACGGGAACATCATCGAGGAGGACGAGGTTTTGGTCCGCGGCTCCGCCGCGAACGTACATGCCGAGCATGCCTTCTGAGCCGCTGACAACCCCGGGATTGAGGCTGAGTGCACGCATCACATCACCTTCTCCGAGCAGGGCGGGAATTTGTTGCAATCGGGCGGAGGACAGGCAAAATTGGTCTGACTGTCCGTGCACCACGGCCAATCGACTTTGGTTTTTATTGCCTTGAATGAGGGTGGTTTCGATGCGCTCGACGGTGGGTTTGAGCGGGGCGGTAATGAAGTAGTCTCTTTGTCCAAACAGGGTATCGAAATAGAGGTCGTACCCGGGATAATAAATCTGTAGATGTAGGGTATCGGAGGAGGGTTGTTGTTTTTCAGGGAGGGCGATTTTGAATATTCCAAATTCGTCTGTGTGGGTAAACAACTGAATTTCAGGTATTTGAACAATGGCTTTTACCAGGCGTTCACCGGTATGATCTTGAATGACTCTTCCGGAGAGGAAGTGTTGTTTCGGGGTAATGGTGGGCGACCATTTTTTGAGAATGAGGGTGGTGCCTGAGGGTTGGTAATCGAGGCCATGTTGGTGCAAGAAATCGCGCAGGGCTTTATCGGCCTTTATGTTTTGGTAGTGAACGTCGATGTTTTTTTGGACGGGCAGCAGTTGGTTGTTGTAGGCAAAATTGTATCCCGTTTGCTGGGTAAATTGACGTAAAACGGCTTTAAAATCGGTGCCATTGTATTGAATATCGACATAGCGGTTGAGTGTAGCGTCTTGGGCTTGGAGTGTTTTCGGCACGATCCAAAACAAGAGCAATAGCGCTATGATGCGATGGCATTTCAATGTAAATGGACTTTATGATTTCAAAAGTGATTGGTTGGAATGTTGATTTGACTGTTGCTTTCATTCAAATATACAAGTATCCAAGAAATTCAATTGTAGTGGTGGATACAATGGGGATGAACGGGGAGAATTTTCGGTTGAAATCGGAAAAGTTGCTGCATATTTGAAGTTTAATCCAAATTCAGCGATATGTACGAGTTTCACGGCGACAAACGACGATACTTCGATATGACACACAAGGTAACGGTGGGCCATATTATCCCTTTTTTGAAGGACAATTGGTCGTTTCCGGCCGATATGCAAGTACTGGAAATCGGGTGTGGCGAGGCGGGTGTGCTGAAGGCATTTACCGATTTGGGTTATGCTTGTACGGGTATTGAATTGGAGGAGAATCGCTTAGAATTTGCCCGAGAATTCATGCGTGAAGAGATGTTGGCGGGCAAAGTACAGTTCTTAAACAAGGACATTTACGATGTGGTTCCGGAGGAGGATTTGGGCACCAAGTTCGACCTCATCATATTGAAGGATGTGATTGAGCACATTCCAGACCAGGCGCGGTTTATGCCGCAGTTGCATCGATTCTTGAAGCCGGGCGGCAGGGTATTTTTTGCTTTTCCACCGTGGCAGATGCCTTATGGCGGACATCAGCAGGTGTTGCCACAAAAATGGGCGTCGAAGTTGCCATACTATCACTTGTTGCCGGGCGCTTTGTATCCGGCGGCGTTAAAGTTGTTGGGTGTTCAGCCGAATGGAGTCAAAACGATGGAAGAAATTCGCAGCACAGGGATCAGCATAGAGCGATTCTTGCGGGTTTGTGGCGCGTCGGAATTTGGCATCAGCGGCAAGAAATTCTTCTTGTTCAACCCCATTTACCAGTACAAGTTTGGGATCAAACCCAGGACCCAGTGGGGGGTAGTGTCGGCGATTCCCATTTTGCGGAATTTTGTCACGATGGGGGTGTATTACCTCACTGAATCGCGCAAATAAATTGTCATTTTGTGGTTGTAAACCCCTGTAGACTAGGGGATTTGGCGACTTGATGGGTGCATTTTTAGGAAAAGCAAGGTTTACCGCTTAAATTTGCTAAAAACTGCATTCATGAAACACTTGAAAATAACTTTGTTTGCCATCATTGCTATGGGCTCGGTAGCATCGGCTAGCGCTCAAGCAAAGAAGAAATTTAAGGGCAAGCCCATCGAGGCGGGTTTTACCTTGGGTGGATCAAATTACATGGGTGATTTGTCGAAGGGTGTAGCCATGAATGAAACCCATTTGATGGGCGGTCTCATTTGTCGATTCCACTACAACGACTTCCTTACGCTTCGCGGAAATGCGGTATACGGACAGATCAGTGCCAACGACCAGAATTTCAAGGATGATATAGCTTTTACGCATACGGATTTGTCGGACAATCCCGTGCAATACACTCGCGGACAGCGGAATTTGAATTTCAGAAGTGATATCGTAGAGTTCAGTGCCATTGGCGAATGGAATTTGTTGGGTTTTGAGGAATCTACCCGCAGCCGTCCTTACACGCCTTTCTTGTTTGCAGGTCTTGCTGTTTACAAGTTCAACCCCAAATCTCAGTTTCATTACATGGATGGTTTGAGAGATGCTACGGGTGCTTTGGTTCACAACACACAGTTACAACAGTTTGACGGACAGTGGATTGAGTTGCAGACTTTGAGTACAGAGGGACAGGAAACGACCAAGTTCAACGACCGCAAGCGATACAATTTGACGCAGGTTTCTATTCCGTTGGGGGTAGGTTTCAAGCAGCAAGTGGATGATTATTGGGCTTACGGCATTGAGTTTGGGATTCGCAAGACGTTCACTGATTATTTGGATGATGTGAGTTTGGATTATGTAGACGATCAAATCGTGGGTGGTGCCAATGGGTATTTGGCTGCGGCGATGAAGGATAGAAGTTCTGAGCAGATCAATCCCAACACGGGGTTGCCATACGAGCGTTTTTACATGGGAAATCCTCGTGGATCTATGAAGGGCAGCGATTATTACATGTTCTTGAATTTTACGATCACGCGTAAAATCATGGGCGGTAAGACAGTTTGTTTCCAATTTTAATTTTGAGACTACTTCACGGTGTTTTTTTGTCCATCGCGATGGTGATTATACCGTCGACTCTGGTTGCGCAGAAATATTTTTCAGGTCGCAACGAGTGGGGCTTGGCCGTGGGTATGAGCAATTACTATGGCGATTTCAGCAGCGGGTTAAACACCAAGCATTTCAAACCGTCTGGGGCGATTTATCAGAAGTACAATTTCAGCAGTTATTTTGGTTTGCGTAACCAAGTTTCTTATTTGCAGATACAGGGCACTTCGGACGATGTGGTGGGTTTGCAATACCAGAATATCAATTTTCAATCGAAAGTGATTGAGGCGGCGAGCATGATGGAGTTCAATTTTCATGCGTTTGGCACGAACATCAACGATGGGTATACCACGCCTTATTTTTTATTGGGGTTGTCGGGGTTTTGGTTTGATCCGCATCGACTAGACAAGGGCGATGTGAATGTGCGGGATTTGCGTACTGAGCAGCAAAACAAGCGGTACAGCCAGATTCAGCCCGCGATACCCATTGGGTTTGGGTTGAAGAGCATGGTGAGTAACCGTCAGCACGCGGGCGGCATGATCGTGGGGTTTGAGGTGATTTTCAGGAAGACGTTTACGGACTATTTGGACGACACGTATAAATCGTACGGTGATTACAAGACAATCAAGGAGCAACAGGGTCAGGGAGCGGCAGATTGGTCGCAGTCTCAGGTGTTAGCCAATGGCACTGTGGTGCCCAAGGGAACGATGCGGGGCGACACGCATTTAAAAGATTGGTATTATTTTGCGGGATTCACATTTTCATATAGGTTTACTCCGCAAGTTTGTCGGTAACTTTGCAGGGCTTTGACGGATAGAATTGCGCAATATCAGATTGACTTACAGCGGATACCCCAGCATGTGGCTGTCATCATGGACGGAAACGGCCGATGGGCGAAGCAGAAGGGGCATATGCGTATTTTTGGACACCGCCATGGTGTGAAGGCAGTGAGGGCGGCGATTGAGGCGGGCGCTGAGTTGGGGGTGAAATACCTGACGATGTATGCGTTTTCTACTGAGAATTGGACGCGTCCTCAGCAGGAGGTGTCGGCATTGATGGAGTTATTGGTGAGTACCATTGAGGACGAGTTGCCCACTTTGATGAAAAATGGCATTCGTTTGGAGACTATCGGAAACATCGAACTGTTGCCAGCGAAATGTCAGGCCCAGCTGACCAAAACCAAAGCGAAGACGGCAGAAAACGATAGACTTACCTTGGTATTGGCTTTGAGTTATAGCGGACGGTGGGATATTATCGAGGCGGTGAAAAAGGTGTCGAAGTTGGTAGAGGAGGGTGTTTTGAAGTCGGAAGACATCGACGAAAGTGTGTTGAATAAGGCATTGAGCACGGCGCAATATCCGCACCCTGATTTGTTGATTCGCAGCAGTGGGGAGCAACGCATCAGTAATTTTTTGATGTGGGAAATCGCGTATAGTGAGTTGTATTTTACGCCCGTTTTGTGGCCAGACTTTACCAAAGACGATTTTTATCGAGCAATCGTCGATTATCAAGGTCGGGAACGCAGATTTGGCAAAACTAGTGAGCAAATTGCATAGGAATTGAAAAGGTTTATCATCATAACATTGGCCTTATGGCTCGCGAAAGGTTTGTTGGCTCAGGTTGGCACGGCCGACAGCTTTTATCGCAATGCGCCCATGGTCAATTATGACTTTGTGGAACCTGCGGAGTATACCATCAAAAACATGTTGGTGACGGAGGTGAACGGCAAGCCCGTGCTGAAATCGCAGGTGATTTTTTACTCGGGGCTATCGATTGGACAAAAAATCAAGGTCCCTGGCAGGGAGGTTTCCAAAGCCATCGAGAATTTGTGGAAGCAGGAGTATTTCAGCGACATTCAGGTGTTTTTTCAACCCACGGATGATGGTCAGGTGGTGGTTCAATTCAGGGTTCAGGAGCAGCCTCGTTTGAATGGGCATCGCTTTTTGGGGTTGACCAATTCTCAGCAGAAGACGTTGAAAGAGGAGGTGGGTTTGCACAAGAACATGTACATCACGCCGAATTTGATCAATATCAGCAAGGAAAAGGTCATCAAGTATTACCAGGCCAAGGGGTATTACAATGTGCAGGTGGATGTGAAGCGTTTGCAGGCTTACAAGCGCGATGCCAAGGACAGTGCGATTGCGATGCCGGGCTATGAGAACTTTGATTTCGTGATCAACAAAGGGGCGAAGGTGAAGGTTCAGCAGTTTGTATTTTACGGAAATTCGGAATTAACGGATGACGACTTGCGTGCGAGCATCAAAAAGATCAAGGGGAAGCAGGGCAAGTGGCAGTTTTGGACGAAGTCTAAGTACATAGAGACGGAGTTTGACGAGGAGCGTCAGCACATCATCGACAAATATTTGAGCAAGGGTTACCGCGATGCGCGTATCATGAACGACAGTGTGGTATTGATTTCAGACGATCGCATTGAGGTACATATTCGTTTGTTTGAGGGGCATCAATACCGGTATCGCAACATTACGTGGAAGGGAAATTTGAAGTTCCGCAACGGTACTTTGGATACCATTTTGGGCATCAAGTCGGGTGATTTGTTTAACCAAACTTTGTTGCGGGAGCGTTTGTTTGAGAATCCTGGTGGGTTTGATGTGCAGACGTTGTACATGGACGATGGGTATTTGTTTTTCAATATGATGCCCGTGGAGGTGGGTGTGGTGAATGACAGCATCGACATGGAAATCCGCATCAGTGAGGGCAGTCGGGCCACAATTGGCAGTGTGCGTTGGTCTGGCAACACCAAGACATCGGACCGAGTGATTCAGCGTGAAATTCGCACCAAGCCGGGCGATATTTTTTCGAAGAGTGATATTCAGCGAACGATGCGTGATTTGGGTGCGTTGGGTTTATTTGATCCTGAGCATTTGGGGGTGAATCCCAAGCCCAATCCGGAAGATGGAACGGTGGATATTGATTACACGGTGGCTGAGAAACCGTCTGACCAGATTGAATTGAGCGGTGGTTGGGGCGGAAACGGTTATAGTACAACGCCTACGTTGATTGGAACGGCGGGTATTATGTTGAACAATTTCAGTCGCAAAAAATTGTTGCACCCAGACCAGTGGAGTCCAGTTCCAACGGGGGATGGACAAAAGCTGAGTTTGAGAGCGCAGAGTAACGGTGCCACGTATCAGGGGTATACATTCTCATTCACGGAGCCTTGGTTTGGCGGCAAAAAACCCAATTCATTGAGCTTGAGTATTTTCCATACGGTGAATAGTTTCAACTGGAAGCAGCGCAACGATCCTACCCGACAATTCCTGATGAATACAGGGTTTACGGTGATGTATGGTGCTCGGTTGAAGTGGCCGGATGATTTCTTCAATATGCAGTATGGGTTCTCGTTCAACCAGTATCGCATGCAGAACATGGACGGTGGATTTTACGGATTTCCCAAGGGATTCAATGGTTTGAGTTATAACCCATCGTTCCAAATGAATATTACACGGAGTTCGGTAAGTGATCCCACCTATCCCACTTCGGGCAGTAGTTTTACGTTCCAGGTACAGGCTACGCCGCCAATTTCATTGTTATCGAACAAGAACTACTCGGAAATGAGTTTGAACGACAAGTACAAGTGGGCTGAATTCCACAAGTGGAAGTTTGACGCGGAGTGGTACACGCCCATTTACAAGAAGACGGTGTTGATGGCCAAGGCGAGAATGGGCTTTTTGGGTTATTACAACAAGGACTTGGGTTTGACCTTTTTCGAGCGTTTCCAGGTGGGTGGTGCTGGTATTTTTGGTTACAACATTGCGGCCACAGAAATTATCTCACAGCGTGGTTACGACAACTACACCATTTCGAGTAATGCGATGGGTGGACAGTCGGGCGCGCCGATTTTCAATAAATTCACGGTGGAGTTGCGTCAGGCCATCACAACGGGTCAGGCAGCTACGGTGTACGTATTGGGATTTGCTGAGGCGGGAGATGCTTGGTCGAGCATGAGCAAGTACAATCCTTTTCAATTGAAGCGTGCTGCGGGGGTAGGTATTCGTTTGTTTATGCCGATGTTTGGATTGATAGGGTTGGATTGGGCTTACGGGTTTGATTACAAGCAGGTGCCCGCGAGTGGAAAGCCCACGCAGGTGCACTTCTTCATTGGTCAGCAGTTTTAAGGGGTTTCGAAGTTCGGTTCCTTTTCGGGTCCGGGCTTGAATGATACAAATAAGGCGGGGTTGTGTACACAACCCCGCCTTATTGTTATGTGCTTTGTATGTTAGGGATTATAAATCGAAGCGGATGCCTTGTGCCAGGGGCAGGGATTTGCCGTAGTTGATGGTATTGGTTTGGCGGCGCATGTAGGCTTTCCAGGCGTCGGAACCGCTTTCACGTCCGCCCCCGGTTTCTTTTTCACCACCAAAAGCGCCGCCGATTTCGGCACCGGAGGTGCCGATGTTCACGTTGGCAATGCCACAATCTGAGCCCCACGCACTCAGGAATTGTTCGGCTTCCTGGAGGTTGTTGGTAAAGATGGCGCTCGAGAGTCCCTGTTTCACATCATTTTGTTTGTTGATGGCTTCGTTGAGGTCGCTGTACGACATCAAATATAGAATTGGGGCAAAGGTTTCTTCTTGTACGATTTGGAAGTGGTTTTGGGCTTCACAAATGGTGGGTTTCACGTAGCAACCGCTGTTGTATTGTTCGCCGGCGAGTACTTCGGCACCGCACAACACGGATCCACCTTCGGCTTTCAAGGCTTCAATGGCTTTGTTGTAGGCATTCACAGCATCGCGATCGATCAAAGGCCCTACGTGGTTTTTTTCATCCAATGGGTTGCCGATGCGCAATTGTCCGTATACCGACACCAATTTTGATTTGACTGTGTCGTAGATACTGTCATGAACGATGAGTCTCCGTGTGGTGGTACATCTTTGTCCAGCCGTGCCCACAGCCCCAAATACGATGGCCACCATGGCCATTTCGAGGTTGGCTTCTGGGGTGAGGATGATGGCGTTATTACCACCGAGTTCTAGGATGGATTTACCCAACCGTTGTCCCACAACTTCGGCCACTCTTTTTCCCATGCGGGTACTTCCTGTGGCGCTGATGAGGGGAACACGGGGGTCGTGGCTCATGGCTTCACCGATTTCGCGATCGCCTTGTATGAGGCAGAAAATGCCTTCGGGGAGTTGGTTGTTTTTGAGAACTGTTTGCAGGATATGTTGCACGGCGGCGGCGCTGGCGGGTGTTTTTTCTGAGGGTTTCCACACGCAGGTATTGCCACAAATGGCGGCGAGCATGGCATTCCAGGACCAAACGGCTACGGGAAAGTTAAAGGCGCTGATGATGCCCACCACACCCAAGGGATGCCATTGCTCATACATCCGGTGGTTGGGTCGTTCTGAGTGCATGGTTAAGCCATGAAGTTGACGGCTTAGTCCCACCGCAAAGTCGCAGATATCAATCATTTCTTGCACTTCGCCCAGACCTTCTTGCAGGCTTTTTCCCATTTCATAGCTTACCAATGCGCCGAGGTTGGCTTTGTGCTGACGCAGGGCATCGCCGATTTGTCTTACGATTTCTCCGCGTTTGGGCGCGGGGGTATGTCGCCAAGTCTTAAAGGCTTCTTGGGCGGTATCGATGACTTGATTATAGGTTTGGTTATTGGCAAATTCAACGCGGGTGATATGGGCGCCATCCACGGGGGAGGTAATGTTGCGGTGGTTGGCATTGGGGGTTTGAATCCAATGGTTACCGGTGCTTGCGGAGGCGAGGGTATCGCCAATGCCCAAATCGGAAAGAATGGTTTGAATATTCATGAAAGTGATATTTACAAATATAGAAGGGGCGCTTGAGGTTTGTGTGTGGGGGGAATTACTCTTTTTTCATCACCAAGTAAACGCCAACGAGCGATAGCATCAATCCAACGATCATGTTCCATCGGATGGGTTCTTGATCGATGAGTCCCCAGGCCACGGCCACGATGGGAATCACGAAGGTATTGGTGGAGGCCACCAGGGCGGTGGTGTGTTCGATCAGGTAATTGAAGAGCATCATGGAGATGGCAGAGCCGATAACGCCGAGGATGATCAAGCAGATGAGCGCGAATTGGTTGGTGGGCAGGTTGAAGGGTGCGGTTGGCTCGATGGGTCCGCGGTGGAAATTGCCTATGGCATCGGTTTGCCAGAGAACGAAGGCGTAAATGATGCCCATGAATACAAAGGGGTAGGCGGTTTTGGCCATGGGTGGAATGTGGGCCAATTTGGTTTTGATGAGGTTGATGTTGTATCCATAGAGCACGGAGGCGGTCAGGGCCATGAGTGCACCACTGAGGTGTATTTCCATGCCTTTTTGTCCGAGCAATGAGGGACCCAAAAGAAATACTGCACCCACTATGCCTGCCATCACTCCAAGAAAGCCGTTGCGTGAGAGGGGACTTGCGAAGAATAGGCTGCCCACCACCAAGGTAAACATGGGGGTAAACGCGTTTAGGATGCCCGAAAGTCCGCTCGGAATCAAGGTCCCGGCGGTTGAAAACAGGAATGCGGGGATGGCGTTGCCGACAAAGCCGGTGAGGAAGAGGTAGAAGTAGTCGATGGGTTTGAGCAGTTTTTCGGTGGCTTGGGTGGTGGGGTTAATCACGGTGGATTTGGAGCCCAGGGAATAGCGATACACCCAAGGGGTGAGGAAAATTCCGGCGAGAAACAGTCGCATACCGGCCACTTGGATGGGGGTAAAAACGAGCAATCCGCGCTTCATGAGGATGAAAGAACTACCCCAAATGCAGCCGAGCAGTATGATGAGAAAGAGGGGAAGCCATTTGAATTTCACGCCTGCAAAAGTACGGTAGGTTGTGCCAAGGATGGTGTTTTGTTCATGAGTTGTGCATTTTCCCTAAGCAACTGTTGTTTTGGCCCTGGGTATGTTGGAACTTTGTGTTATGCGAAAATGGATTGGGATTGTTTTGGGTTACTGCTTGATGTTGCCGTTGGGTGCACAGGGGGTGTCTGAAGAGTTGGTTTGCAAAGAGCACCAGCACGTTCAATCTCAGTTATCGCGCAGAAACAATTCTGGGGTTAAGCATGGGTATCTGATCGACTACAATCGCTGTAAGTGGTGGGTAAATCCGATCAAGGGGGCCTATTTCAAGGGCGATGTGATGGCGCATTTTACGGTGATTGCCAACACCGATTCTGTGGGGTTTGATCTGTCGTCGAACTTGCAGGTGGATGGTGTTTACGGCAAGGACGGACAGTCTTTGAATTACCGCAGGACGGGCAATCAGCTCTATGTTTATAAGCCGGGGGGGTGGTTGGCGCAGGCGCGAGATTCGGTGGGTATTGTGTACCAGGGGAATCCAAGCAATGGCGGCGGTTTCGGGTATTTTGTGCACGATAATCACATGAAAGGTCCGGTGGTTCATACGTTGAGTGAGCCCTATGGCGCGCAGTCTTGGTGGCCTTGTAAGCAGTCGCTGCACGATAAAATCGACAGTTTGGATGTTTGGGTGTACACAGATACATCGATGCGGGCGGCTTCGAATGGTTTGATGGTGCGGAATGAGGTTTTGAGCGATACCCAGCGGTTGATGGTTTGGCAGCACCGTTATCCGATCGCAACGTATTTGGTGGCCATTGCGGTGACCAATTACAGCATTTACACGCAGTATGCGCCATTGGTTGGCAGGACGAAGCCTTTGCCCGTGCTGAATTATGTGTTTCCTCAATTTAGAACGGATGCGGAACGGGAAACCAAGGACGTGCTGCCGATGATTCGGTTGTATGATAGTTTGTTTGTGCCTTATCCGTTTGAGAAGGAGAAGTACGGACACGCGCAATTTACTTGGGGCGGGGGGATGGAGCATCAGACGATGAGTTTCATGGTGAATTTTTCTTACGATTTGATGGCGCATGAATTGGC
>JBJTNN010000102.1:0-8967 GCA_046074125.1 Bacteroidota bacterium | reverse complement strand
GTGTAACGTTAAACCTCCGGTACATAAGGTGTATCGTCGCTCAGATACAAAGGCGTTTCGCCATATTTTACTTTGTATAATTTCTTGCTGTAAGACCAGCAATGGGTTTGGAAATCGCCTACGCGGTCCCGAATTTTTTGTGACCCAACCGGTTTTCCGCCGCGTTGTAGTTCGGTGAAGGATCTTCGCACGGGCTCTATGATTTGCTCGCTCAAATAATCGGCGAAATAATTGCCTGCTTTGGTGCAGCGATCTTGCAATCGCTGGGTCAGTTCCTGTTGGGCCTGTTCAATTTCTTCGGCATTGGGGAGTCTGTCTAAGTCTTCGAACTGGGTTTCGTGCTCTTTGAAAATTTGTCCGATCGACCGTTGAAATTTTTGTGCGGTGGCTTCAAGTTCTTGGAATTTCAGTCGGATGGGCGATAGTTCCGCATATTTGGCGGAAATTTTACTGCTTTTTTCTTTGGAAATCGCCAGCATCATGCCGTTGAATTCATGGCTGATCTGTCGCACGCTGTAAACTTCGAGCAGTTGTTGCTTTTGAAACAATTGGCGTTTTTCTTCCAAGATTTCCCATAAATCGCGGGATTTGGCTTGGTTTTCATGGAAGTGTATTATGCGGGCATCGCTGAGGATGTTTTGGGCGCGGATGGCGGTGAGTAACACCAAGGAGTCCAGGTTGGTACATCTGCTCAACGCTACGTACACTTGGCCGGGAGCAAAGCTTTTTCCCGCATCAATCATGGCTTTTTCGAAGGTGAGACCTTGGCTTTTGTGAACGGTGATGGCCCAGGCCAATCGCAGTGGGAATTGTTCGAAGCTGCCAATTTCTTCTTGCTCAACCGATTCGTCGGTGGCATTGTATTTATAACGGAGGTTCTTCCATGTTTCCCGTTCTATTTCGATGGGGGCTTTTCCATCATTGCAATCGATGAACAGGGTGTCGCCCGCGATGCGCTTGACGGTTCCGATTTTTCCATTGTAATAGCGCTTTTCGTAGGAGGTATCGTTTTTTACAAACATGACTTGGGCTCCCTCTTTGATGCGGAGGATGCCTTCTGTTGGGAAACTTCCCTCGGAGAATTCGCCGGAAACTTTGGCTACGTATTGTTTTTCAGCGGCCTCGATTTTCAGCAATTCTTTTTCATTGATGGCATCGGCTTGTTTGTTGTGGGTGGTAAGTGTGATCCATCCAGGTTCTTGGGGTTGGAAGTCGGGTTGTATTCGTTCCGATAAATTTTCATAATCCCAGCTCTCCATTTGGTTGCTGCGGATTTGGTTTAGGAGGTTGATGAAACCTCGATCACTTTGTCGGTAAATGGTTTTTAGTTCGATGGTGATCATCTCCAGCGCGGGGAAGCACTTGGCCGAAAAGAAAAACTCTGTATTGTAATGTTGGTAAACCAGTCCGCGCTCCATTTCGGTAACCACAGGAGGCAACTGCATCAAATCGCCGATGAGCAGGAGTTGCACGCCGCCGAAAGGTTTTGAGCTGCTTCGTGCAAATCGCAATGCATGATCGATGACGTCGAACAAATCGGCCCGAACCATGGAAATCTCATCAATAACCAACAATTCCAGCGACTGAAAAATGTCGCGCTTGGCTTTGTTGTAATGAAAATGCTCCCGAATCATGATGGCGTTGTTGGCCAAGTTGGGGTCCACCGATTCATTGGTGGGGACAAATGCCCGCGTGGGCAGGCCAAACATGCTGTGTATGGTGCTACCGCCGGCATTGATCGCTGCCACACCCGTTGGGGCCACAACCACGGTTTTTTTGGTGGTATTGGCCAGTAGGTTTTTCAGGAAAGTGGTTTTACCCGTGCCAGCTTTTCCCGTGAGAAACAGGTGCTGATGGGTGTCGTTCACGAATGAATACGCCAAAGAGGCCTCGTCGCTGCCGGTATTGATTTGGGGCGATGCCATTAGTATGCGATGAGTCCTTCCAATACGTCTTTTAATCGCTGCCAAGGCAGGAAATTATCTTCGAGTGATTTGGCCAAAGGCACAGGGGTGTCCAAACTTCCCAGACGCTGCACAGGGGCATCGAGGTACTCAAATGCGTTTTCGGAAATCCATGCCGCGATATCACTTGCGATGCTGCCGGTGAGTGTGTCCTCGGTGAGAACAAGTACTTTCCCTGTCTCTTTCACTTGCGATAAAACGGTCTCGTGATCCCATGGTAGCAGTGTGCGAAGGTCAACGACGCGACCTTTAAATCCCTGTTCTTGGAGGCATTCGATGGCTTTGTGAACGCCCCAGCCATAGGTGATGATACAAAAATCATCGCCCAAATTGTGTACCGCTGCTTTTCCTTCTTGTATCATGTAGGGCGATTCGGGAACTGGACCTGATATGCTCCGATACAACAATTTGTGTTCAAAGAACAGAACAGGATTGGGGTCTTCCAGTGCCCTCAACAACAGTCCTTTGGCATCCGCCGGATTGCTGGGGTAGTAAATTTTAAGTCCGGGCGTATGGTAAAACCAGGCTTCGGTACTTTGGCTGTGAAACGGTCCGGCTTGCACGCCTGCGCCTGTGGGCATACGCACAACTACATCGGCAGGTTGTTCCCAACGGTAATGACTTTTGGCGAGGTTGTTGACGATTTGGTTGAAACCGCAAGTGACAAAATCGGAAAATTGCATTTCTACCACGGCTTTTTGTTTGGCGATGCTTAATCCATAGCCCGCGCCCAAAATAGAACTCTCGGTGATGGGGGTGTTGCGCACGCGGTCTTTGCCGAATTTCTCCACAAATCCTTCGGTGATTTTGAATACTCCGCCATATTCGGCCACGTCTTGGCCCATGATCACCATCGAGGAATGTCGGTCCATGCCCTGTTCCAATCCCTCTTTGATCGCATCAACCAGCCGGAGCTCTCTGTGGGTGTCTTCCACTTTGTCTACTATGGAAATGTCGCTCGGTTGCTTGAAAGGCGCATACATATCGGACAGTTCCTCTTCTGTATTGGGCACAACTTCTTCCTCTGCGAAGGTTGCATCGAGGCCGGTCTCTATTTCTTCTTGAAATTCTTTGCGATACGCATCGATCAATTCCTGGTTGAGGATGCCCTCAGCGATAAGGTAGTTTTCGTAGTTGGTAAGCGGGTCTTTTTTTGCCCATTCCTCGAACAGGTGGGGTGGCACATATTTTACCCCGGATGCTTCTTCGTGGCCCCGCATGCGAAAGGTGAGGGCTTCGAACAGGAGGGGTCGGGGATTTTTTCGCAATTCTTCAGCCCAATGGATGGCGGCATGGTATACTTCGAGAATGTTGTTTCCATCTACTTGAACGGCTTCAATTCCATAGCCAATGCCTTTGTCGATGAATTGCTTGCACCGGAATTGTTCATTGGAAGGGGTGCTGAGTCCGTAGCCATTGTTTTCGATGAGGAAAATGACAGGCAATTGCCAAACGGCCGCCACATTGAGGGCTTCGTGAAAATCGCCTTCCGAGGTACCCCCATCGCCCGAAAAGGCTACGGAGATTTTTTGTCGACCATTGAGCTTGTGCGACAAAGAAACGCCATTGGACACGCCAAGCATGGCGCCGAGGTGCGATATCATACCTACGATGGCGTATTCATTGGTGCCAAAGTGAAAACTGCGCTCACGGCCTTTGCTGAATCCTGATTTTTTGCCTTGCCATTGGGCAAAGAGTTTTCCGAAGGGAATCCCTCGGGAAGTGAAAACCCCCAAGTTGCGATGCAGTGGCATGATATACTCATCGGGGTCGAGTGCCATGGTTACTCCCACGGAGATGGCTTCTTGGCCAATACCGCTAAACCATTTACCTACCTTTCCTTGCCGCAGCAACACCAGCATTTTCTCCTCAATCATTCGCGGTTTAAGGAGCCCGCGGTACAATTGCAATAGTTCGGTGTTGTTGAGGTCTTTACGATTGAATTTCACTTTTGCGCAAGTTAAAAGGGTAGAATTTCAAATTTACAAAGCAAAAGTGGCCTAAAATGCGGTCAACAGAGGAGTTATTCATATAATTCTCACATTTTTACATTTTTCTTTGCAACCATTTCTCTTTTGTGCGTCATAATACCGAAGCTACTTGCTAAACAACAATGATATCATAGCCGGATGTGTCAACAAAGACCGAATCGCCCAGAAAGCTCTTTATGAGAAATACGGTGCCAAGATGTTCGGTTTTTGTTTGAGATACTCAAACAGCCGCGCGGATGCTCAGGACTTGTTACAAGATGGTTTCATCAAGGTCTTTGACAGCATAGCCACCCTGAAAGATCCTTCACAGTTGGAAGGATGGATGAGTCGGGTTTTCATCAATCTCGCACTTTCAAAATTTAGGAAAACGTCTCGCGGACCATTAATGGTTGAAGTGGTTGACGTTTCGGATGAGTCCACCGAAGAAGTTTCTGTGGATTCCGAACCCCTGGAAATTGAAATTGTGTTGCAGTGTTTGATGTTACTCCCAGAGAATTATCGCATGGTTTTGAACTTATACGCCATCGACAAATTGTCGCACAAAGAGATTGCAGAATCGCTCGGAACCACCATCTCCAATAGTAAAAGTCTTTTGCATAGGGCGCGCGTGTTGTTAAAAGAATTGGTTGAACAACAAAGAAACAAGGACACTGGAAAACAGTAACAAACATATCGACAATTGGTTAAGCCAGCAATTTGAGGATTTTACCCCGAATCCCGATGCTGGATTATGGCAGTCGATAGACTCTGCCCTTGACCGCAAAGAACGCCGGAGCAAATTCATATGGTATTGGTTGGCTGCCGGCGTTCTATTGTCTGTGGTGGGCGTAGGAATTGTTCAGTGGAATTCAAATAGTAACAGGGTGAACCCTACTACGGCGGTGGCGGTGAAAGAAAAGACGGCCACGAAAGACGCGGTGACCCCAAACAAAAAATCAGCAGCGCTCACCGATGCAATAAATCCGGTGGCTGTTAAAAAATCTTCAAACAAACCTTCGGCACAATACAACGAAATCAATCCCAAAGATTCGGAAAAGCCGGAGAATATCAAAACCGTTGAGCCCAATGGGCTATTTTTGGTTGAAACCCCTGTGGTTGAACAACAGACACAGTTGAACTTGGATCAACAACCCATGAATTTTGTCTCTATGTGGGCCTCGGAAGGCAATGCAATGCAGGTGTCGGTAACTGAACCAGCCGCGTTGCCATGGATGTCTGTTTCACGCAAAGGGTTGATGCCAGGTCGTTGGAGTGTTGAAATGGGTGCTGACGCTAACCAAACGGGGTTGGTTTATCGCGCCAAAAACGAATACAGCAATTACATCCACAAGAACTATTTTGATCGGATGAAATCGGGGGAATTTGCCCTCAGCGCTTCCCGCGTTCAAGGGGCCTTGTTGTATCAACTTAATCCGAAACATTCATTGAAATTGGGGTTGGCGTATGCGGAAAATCGCACGTTGCAGCAGTTCAATTTCCGTGATAGTATGCCTGCTACGGTGATACAAGGACAAAAATCGGATGCCTTGGGATACTATCCCATCTTTGGGTACCTCGGATTGGGTCCGCAAGTGTCGTTTCAATCTCATTCTACCTACACGATGCTATCCATCCCGATGGGTTACACTGGACATTTCCCTTGGAAAAAAGGATTGAGTATTACTCCTGAAGTATTGGTATCTGCCAATCGCTTGGGCGTGGCCGCAGGTGCTCAAACGCTGGATTATCAAACTTTGATGCAAAAAGCGCAGCAAGCGGATCAATTCAGAACCTGGGTGATGGGGATGCGTGTGGCAGTGGGGGTAGAGAAACGGTTAAATTATGCTCATGCCATTGGATTGCGATTGAATGCCCAATCGATGCTGAGCCCAATGTATGTCCCAAATGCCGCCTTGCAATCTCGGGGTTGGTCTGCGGGTTTGTCGGCCCATTATTCATGGAGGATCCAATAATTGAAGAAAAAGTGTTACATATGGTATAAATTGCACAAGATGAGTTTGCGTTTTGTAGTCGCATTGTGCTCTGTCTTGTGCAGTACTGCGCAAGCTCAGGTGCTTCAACCTTTGGGATCGGGATTGCCCGCCAAGGTTGTAGCATCTTTTGCTGCAGGCAATGAGTATTTGGCACTGTTTGAGGAAACGTCTACCGCAGAAATTAACGATTTTACCATGGCCCGTTGGAATGGGGTTAACTGGAGCTATTATACCGGCTTAACCACGCCAGCACCGGTTAAAACGGTGAAAGGCACATACAATTTTCATTCTATCGCTTTGTATCACGACACCATGTATGCGGCGGCTTATATGGCCAATGCCGAGCGAGATGCGGATGTGCCCGTGAGTCACTTGTATAAATGGAATGGTTTTAAATGGGTGCCAGAGGTGGGTGTGGTTGATACCCGGAACAATGGAATCATTGCCATGACCGTCTTCGACAATAAATTGATTGTTGCCGGTCTTTTCGATAATACGGTAAACGGGAGTCCGGTTCAAAACATAGCGGCATACAACGGCAGTAGCTGGTCTTATTTGGGTAACAGCGGCACATCGCAGGGAACAGATGGTGTAATACGATCATTGGCTGTGGTGGGAAACAGGTTGTACATCGGGGGGGATTTTCAGACATTCGCCGGTACTTCAACAGGGAACATTGCTTATTACACGGCGGCCAACGGCGGTTGGGGCGGTGTAGGTTCTCCTTTTGTTGGGGAGATTTTGGAATTGGGTGTTTTTGATGGCAAAATTGCCGCACTGGGAAAAGATGGCGCGGGGACTAAAAAGATTGCGGTTTTCCAGGGGACCTGGGCAACGCCGTTGGGTTTTGATTCTTTCAGTGTGAGTGAGCCTAATACGTTGATGGGGTCGGGCACGGAATTGTTGATTGGAGGCACGTTTGTCAAGAATGGCAATGGTACCTCTTTGTTGGTGTACGATGGCAACAATTTGCAATTTACGGGGAACAGAATTACGGGTAGCTTTACATTGGGTCAGCGGGGTGATGGTGCATTTATTTGGGGCGATTTCAGGGAGCACAACACAGATTTACAATACTTCTCCAAAATTGAACCTGAATCGGGCAACTTGGTGGGAGATTTGTTTTACGACGTAAATTCCAACTGCATCAAGGACGATGGCGAGGTAGGGTTGAATGCAAGGATTGTCCGACTTGAAAATAAAACTTCGGGAGAAATCAATTTTGCGGTGACGGATGTCAATGGGCATTTTACCATCGCATTGGCTTCTGGTGATTACAATTTGAGTACCATTGCCGATAAGCATTTGTATTCGGTGTGTTTGGGTAATACCACTGCAAGAATTCGCAAAGGGGTTTATAGTTATGTGACTTTGGGACAGTATCAACAGCCCACATTGAGTGATATGGAGGTGGGAATGGATGTGATTGTGCCGGCGGGCGCGGTGGCGGGTGACGAAGCCCGGGTTTTGGTAAAAATCGTAAACCATGGCGGTACTGCGGTAACCAATGGAACGGTACATGTGAAGCATCCGGTTTCGGTAACATCATTTCAAAGTTCCCCCGAGCCCGACAACTATGTTGTGGGTGAGGCCATCTATGCCATCAGTAATTTACCTGCTTTTGGTACCCAATATTTAGAGATTGTAACCAGAATTCCAAGCACTGCGGGTGCCACAGATCAATTTGAATTCTCGGTAAAAACCGGAACTGGAATCCTACAGAAAGATGCAGACATCAACGACAACGAGGCCAAAGATGTGGTTGGTTTGTCGCGCAGAGGTGGACTTGTAGAAGTGATGAAACAGAGTCTGCAGGGAGATACGGTAGATTTTCGCAGCAAACAATGGGAGTACCGTGTAGATTTCCGGAACGTGAGTACAACCATGGTAAAGCGGGCGGTGTTGGTAGATACATTGGATGCCAATTTGCCTTTGTTGCGTCTGGAATTGCTTTCTTTTTATCCTGCCAAAGCATCGTATACGATTGAAAAGGGAAGGGTGTTGGTAATTGATTATCCAGAGGCCAACTTGAGTGCATTTGAAGCGAATCCATCGGGCAGTGTAGGTTTTGCCAAATACCGGGTGCAAATTTATCAGCAGTTGCCGATTAAGACGGTGATAAACAACCGGGCAATGGTTGATTTTGACAGCAAATGGCAAGCGTACTCTACCAACTGTGCAGTGAGTTTGCAAGATAAGTTTGCTGGGGTGAAGGTGATAAAATCATCGATGCGTGTATATCCCAATCCCGCGACTTCAGAGGTATGGATTTCGCATCAGTCTGCTGCCAATCAGGGCCAGTGGAAGATGATGAATCACATGGGATTGGTGGTGCGTGAGGGCGTTGCCGGTTCAAGCGATATTCGCGTGGACGTTAGGGGACTGTCAGCCGGGTTGTACACCCTGAAATTGGGTGATGCCACAGCCACTGTGATGGTGCAATAATATCTTACGGGGGTGATTTAGTGACTTGTTGTACACAAAAAAAATGTAGATTTGATTTTGTGAGAGTCGCTGTTTTTATTCTGTTATTGTGTATTTCATTTAGTAGTAATGCTGAAACCAATCCAACAGCGCTTTGGCTAAGACACACGTGTGGTTATACAAACGGAGTAAATCTTTTAGGTGGCAATGTCTGGGGCGATGCTGTGTGTGCAGATCGATTTGGCAATTCCTTTAATGCCGGGGCATTTAGTGGATATTGGTTTACAATGGATACGGTTATTGAAATGAGCGAAAACCGTTTTTATATCAATAAGTATAATGCGCATGGACAACGTTTATGGACAGCTAAAGCAAAAGGGACAAGCATAAATTCCATAATGACCCCAACAAAAATGGAATGTGACAGCATTGGGAATTTGTATGTGTGTGGTACTTTTAGTGTTGACGATAGCGTTTACATGGCTCCTTTTTGGTATCCAATCGGAAGTGGTTTTGTAGCGAAATATGACGCTAATGGAAATAACATCTGGTGTAAATATATTCCGAGAACTGGCACAACGGCTATTTCATTTACTGATATGTCATTGACTAATG
>JBJTNN010000101.1:0-3651 GCA_046074125.1 Bacteroidota bacterium | reverse complement strand
AAGAATTATGTATTGGACACTTGAATTGGTTAGCTATTTGGACGATGCGCCATGGCCAGCCACCAAAGATGAGTTGATCGATTATGCGATTCGTTCTGGCGCTCCTTTGGAGGTGATAGAAAACCTGCAGGAGCTTGAAGATGACGGAGAGCCATATGAGAGCATTGAAGAAATTTGGAGTGATTATCCGTCGGATGATGACTATTTCTTCAATGAAGATGAATTCTAATCTTTGGAAGAACTACTTTAATCTGAGGGTCAACGAAAGTTGGCCCTTTTTTGTTCAAGCAATAATTCTGCGATGGTATTTCTGAGTTTTTCGATGTTCACATTGTTTTGGGCAGAAATGAACACGGCAGGGGAATTTTCTTTGGCGATCCAACTTTTTTCAAATTGTTCCAGTGTGAGACCGGTGGAACCCACGAAGAAATCATCGTCTTCGGGTTCTTTAAAGGCATCAATTTTATTGAAAACAATGAGTTCGGGTTTATTACTGGCGCCAATTTCGTGAAGGATTTCCTTCACACTCATCATTTGTTGTTCGAAGGCGGGGTTGGAAATATCTACCACATGAATGAGCAAATCCGTTTCCATGGCTTCTGCCAGGGTGCTTTTGAAACTTTCGATCAACAGGGTGGGTAGTTTTCTGATAAATCCTACGGTATCGCTGAGCAACAACGGCAACATCCCTCCTTGGTTATCGGGGTGTGGAATGACCACTTTTCGAACTGTGGCATCGAGGGTAGCAAACAGTTTGTTTTCTACCAATACATCCGACCTACTCAGCAGGTTCATCACGGTACTTTTTCCCACGTTGGTATAGCCTACCAGCGCACATCGAAAAACGCCATCTCTTGATTTCCTTTGGGTTTGGCCAATCTTCTCAATGTCTTGTAACTTCGATTTTAGCAGTGATATTTTGTCGCGCAGTACCCGTCGGTCGGTTTCAATTTCTTTTTCACCCGGACCTTTCATGCCAATCCCGCCTTTTTGTTTCGATAAGTGTGTCCACATACCTGTAAGGCGGGGCAGCATAAAGATACTCTGGGCAAGTTCTACCTGTGTTTTGGCTTGAGCGGTTTTTGCGTTGTTGGCAAAAATGTCTAGGATGAGGTGGGTTCTGCTGAGGATTTTGGTGTTTTCGAGTTCAGATTCGATGTTCCTGACTTGGGCCGGGGTGAGTTCATCATCGAAGATGACCAAGTCAATTTTGTTTTTGACAACATACTGTTTGATTTCCTCTAATTTTCCCTTTCCCACATAGGTTTTCGGCTGGGGGTGTTCGAGATTTTGTATGAATCGTTTTTTGGATTCCGCGCCTGAGGTAAGGACCAGTTGTTCAAGTTCTGCCAGTGTTTCTTCTATGGGAATGACTTGTTGCGGCGTGTTAACGCCCACCACGATGGCTGTTTCTGTATGGGTTGCTGTAGAGTGCAAGGGAATGGTTACTAAGAATAAATGTCATGCAAAATTACGGCAGCGCTTGGGAATTCAACCAAGTAGGGTGATTTTTGAGAGGTGAAGGCTTTGAAACGACAAATTTGGTTGATGTTGGGGTTGTTTTCGGTGACGATATTTGCCCAAACAACGCTGGTTTCGAATCAAGCGGGTTTGGCCCAAAAGAAAAGTCAGTTTCGAAAAGCGCTGGGGCAGTCGAACGGACAGGTTTTCACGGCATATTCTTCCAATGCCGATTTGAGTTTGGGGTTTGTGATTGAAAAATATTCGGCGGATTTAATTTTTCAATCCGACAGAAAAATTGAGGCTCAAGGCAAGCAACGAATCTTGAAATTGGTAATGGGAGACTCGTTTTTTTATTGGGTTTCTGTGGTGAAGGTTCGCCGGCACGTATTTAAGTTTTTCCATCATCGATTGGATTTGGGTTTGGATGGGGCGGTTTTGAGCAAAGAGTTGGCCACTTTTACGGGTATCGATTTGGATATCACCCAGTGGGAAACGGTGGGTTCTATTGACCGCCGGTCATTGGGTGTGTTCGCTTTTGGGGTGAAATTGGGTTGGAATGACGAGGGCAAGCGACTTACCATGGCTAGGGGCATGACAATCACTCAAGGGGGTGTGGTTATGGATACTTTTTTGACGGCATTGCCTTCAGATTTTGGTGTGGATGAAGTTGTATGGCGATCGGCGGAAGTTAACCAGAAAGGCGATTTGGGTCTGGTTTTCGAAGATGAAATTTCTGGGAATACTTTGTTTAATGGCAAAAAAGAAATCAGTCACTATCATGTGATACATCGAATCCATGGTAAAACGTATCAAGAGCGATTATCTACTGAAGGGATGATTCGTGAATTGGCCATCACGCTTGATCCTGCTACCCAAACATTTGTACTGTTTGGTTTTTGGTCGGACTGGAAACAAAGCGGTCTATCAGGTCATTTGAAATGTAAGTTTGGGTCGGTAAGTGCGGGTGGTGATAGTTTGGTTGGTCGTTGGCAGGTGGAGGCCACGGGTTGGGATGAATGGCAGTATCGTCAGATGTCTGGTTTATCGGCCACCAAAAAATCTGGCAAACCAGAGAGTTATTTTATTCGGGATGTAGTTGCATTAAGCCACGGGGGCAGTGCGATATTGGCTGAACAATTCTTTGAAACCCGTCAAATGGAGACCTATTATGTGAACGGGGTGCCACAAACAAGCAGCAAGCTATTTTATCATTATGGAGATATTGCCACGATATTTTTAAATGCCAGCGGCGAGTTGGATACGATTGTAATGACTAGAAAAACGCAAGTAGGTACTTCATCGAGCGCTTATTTGTATGGATTTGCTCATTATATCTGCGCTGGGTCTTTGAACTTGGTTTACAACGACGATGAAGGTGAAATGAATCGTGTGATGCATGTACAAATTGACAATACCTTTGCAGCGGAAAGGGAGTGGTTGTTTCGCAGTGAAAATATTCCGGGATCAGTGGTTCCTTACGAGGGTCTTCACACCGAATATTGCACATTAACGATACCCATTTACCGCGACAAACAATGGCATTGGCTTCAAGTGTATTCAAATGATTAACCGACTCAAAGACCACGGATTGTTTACCCTATTGTTGGTGATTGTTATGGCAATTGCCATTAGAATACCGGCGTTGTGGGTGATTCCGAAGGAGGCAGTGATATCCAAACCCGGAATATTGAGCGCCTTGGTTTCTTGGATTAATCAATGGCCCATATTCTCGGTAGTGGTTTCATTGTTGATGGTGGTTTCGTTGGCGATCATGATCAATGAAATGGTTCGTTCACACGCCATCATGCGTCCTGTTGGGTATTTGCCCGCTTATTTTTTCATTCTGTTACAGAGCATTTATCTGGAGAACATGCTAGTGACGGAGTACCATTTTGGGAATTTCTTTGTGTTTTTGGGTTTGATTCTGTTGTTGCGATTGCGTGATGGGTATTCCACGGTATTGCTTTTTTACAGTGCATTGGCCTTTGGGATGGCGATTTTGATTGTGCCCGATCACTTACTCATTTTGTTGTTTGTACTCTCTTGTGTGTTGGTATTCAAAACCATCATTATCCGCGATGTTTTGGCCATTGTCTTTGGGTTGGTTTTGCCGTATTACGTGTTGCGATCTTTGATTTTTATCAACGGTTGGGATGTTGCAGCCGTTTCAAATATTACCACCACTCC
>JBJTNN010000100.1:0-5837 GCA_046074125.1 Bacteroidota bacterium | reverse complement strand
CACCAACGAACAATTCCCCGGCCGCTGAGATTGTGCCATCAGCATTGAGGGTATCAATCACCGGCAAATTGTATTTCTGTCCGATGTTGTAGTCGTTGATATCGTGTGCAGGCGTAACCTTAAGCACCCCAGTACCAAATTCAATGTCGATATATTCATCCGCGATGATAGCCACTTCACGATTGATCAGGGGTACGCGAACTTTTTTACCGATCAGTGATTGATAACGTTCATCATTTGGATTCACACAAACCGCCACGTCTCCAGCAATGGTCTCAGGTCGGGCCGTAGCGACCATCAATTCCCCGTCAAAATCAACACCTTTGTAAATCACATAGTACAATTGATCAGGTGTTTCTTTGAAAATCACTTCCTCATCGCTAAGCGTTGTTTGTCCGGCAGGATCCCAATTCACCATTTTGGTACCGCGATAAATGAGTCCTTTGCGGTACAAATCAATAAAGACATCCACTACGGCTTCATAGAGACTGGGCTCCATGGTAAACCTTGTGCGATCCCAGTCGCAGCTTGCGCCGAGTTTCTGCAATTGTTGCAAAATGATGCCGCCATATTTTTCTTTCCATTCGAAGGCGTGCGTTAAAAACTCCTCACGGGTAAGGCTTGATTTAGGAATTCCTTGTTCGGCCAGCAATTTTACCACTTTGGCTTCGGTGGCGATACTTGCGTGGTCTGTACCTGGCACCCAACAGGCATTGAATCCTTGCTTTCTTGCTTTACGGATCAATACATCTTGAATGGTATTATTCAACATATGCCCCATATGCAAGACCCCTGTAACGTTGGGCGGAGGTATTACGATGGTATAGGCAGGTCGCTCATCGGGAACAGAGCGAAAATATTTTTGGCTCAACCAATGTTGATACCATTTGTTTTCAATGTCTGAGGGGTTGTATTTGGCGGAAATTTCCATTATTACAAAATTACGATTTTACACTTGTGTTTACGGGGCATTTCAAATAAAAAGGCCACTCTTTCGAGTGGCCTTTTACTATGTTCGTTGTTTTTATTAAACTCCTACATCGTGGTGAGCCGACTCGTCCAAATAAGGGTGATTGACGGCAACCAATCCTCTTTTTGTCAATGCGGTGAATACCCAGTAGGTAAATACACCGGCGAACAACAAGAAGGTACCCAATTCCAAGAATCCAAACTGCATGCCTGAACCAAACACACCAGGGAATACCATCAACCATACATCATGGTAGTGACCCAAGATCATGATTGAACCAATAATTCCCAATACATAACGGTTTCTTTTCGCAGAACGCATCAACAAACCCAAGAAAGGAATGCAGAAACACATGGCGAAGTTCAACAAGAAATTGAATTTATAGTTTTCGAAACGAATCTGGTAGTAAGCCATTTCCTCAGGGATTTGTGCATACCAAATCAACAGATACTGAGACAACCACAAGTAGGCCCAGAATACAGTGAAGGCGAACATAAACTTACCCAAATCGTGCATATGCTCGTTGGTTACAAAACCCAAATAACCTTCTTTCTTGATGTAAGCTACAAAGAATGCCATGATGGTGATCATGGTTACCCAATGTGTTACGAAGTTGTAGAATCCGAAGATGGTAGAGTACCAGTGGGCATCTACTGACATGATCAACAACCAGGCAATTACTGAAATGGTAAAACCAAATATTACAGCAAACGCAGCACTGAATTTTACAGAGGTTCTAAAGAAAGAAACATCGCCCTTGGTGGCATTGTCTTCAGCGGCTGACAAAGAACGCAACTTGCGCATCAACAAGTACCAAATCACAACCAATACACTTGGGAAAACAAACAACATGGTAGAATTCAAGAATCCTGACTTACCCACCAAAATGGCATCGTAACCCGCGTCACCTGGCTTAAGACCCAAATGCTCATAATGTGCCCAATGGTAGATATCGTTCTTGCCCATCAACAAAGCAATGATCAAAACAACAAATGGCACTGGAATGAAGGTCATGATGGCTTCAGGAATACGCTTGATACCTACAGACCAACCTGCATTGGCAATGTATTGAATGGCATACCACATCAAGGCAACCAATGAAATCATGAGGAAAAAGTATCCTGCAATCATCAAATTCGCCCAAATACGGGTATTGGCTGGTTTATCCAAAGGATGAAACTCCATACGTGGACCGAATGCTTCGGTTTCCACGTTGCCATGTTCTTCGTGCGCTGCAGCTGCATGACCTTCACCATGGTGAGCGCCTTCGTGTGCCGCAACTTCAGTTTTCGCTGTATGAGTCTCTTCGTGACCACCCAAATTAGCAATACCAAGACCTGCAAATATCAACCCCAAGACCATCAAGATCATGGAGAAACGCTTTGCCTTCGGAGAGAATACAAACTGCTCCTGTTTAACTTCAATATGATGTCCGTGTCCCATTGTAATTTACTTATTTAGTGGTAGCTGTTGAATCAGTAGTTGCAGCAGCAGCCACCGATTGGTTACTCAAGAATTTCACATATTTAATCACCTTCCAACGATCTTTTGGACTCAAAACAGATGCATGGCTACCCATGTTGTTCTTACCGTAAGTCAAAGTATGGTAGATTTTACCCTCTGGCAACGTTTTGATGTACTCGTCGGAATAGCCTTTCCAAGCGGGTTTCAACGTAGAAACTTTTTTGAATACTTCACCGTCGTTTGCACCATTGGCGCCATGGCAAGGAGTGCAATAGATGTTATACATGTATTGACCACGACCGTCTTCCAAGGTTGCATCTGCTGGTGCTACCAAAGCGGCGGATGCTTCGTAACCCTCACCTGAGTTTTCCAAATTGTATTTGTAGTCCAATTTGCCTACAGCAACTGTACCTGCAACAGGCTCACGCATGTTCATTCCATAAGGATTGATTTTATTGCTGTCGCCTTGGTTGTAGGCCTCATACCCTTTTGAATAGTACATATCTGGGGCATATTCCCAACCGGGGTTATTCCCGCGACTTACGCAACTGCTCATCAAAGCAGAGGCAGCAATCGAACCGAACAAGATATAAAGTTTGTTGTTCATTGTAATTCAGTTAATTAAAGTACGGTTTGAACACCGTTGTGAAACTCACGCAATTCAACGGCACCATGATTTTTCATCATGTCGAGGACTGCTTTTTCATCCATTCCGTCTGTTGTTTCGATGGTAAGTACCATGCGATCATCGGTTTGACGGATATCCAACAATTCGTTTTTGATACCATGCACAAGACGGTTTCTCCAGAAGAAGAAGAACGACATACCAAATGCGGTACACAATACAGTACCTTCAAACATTACTGGAGCCCAGCTAGGAGTGAAACGCACAGGCTTGTTACCGATATTCATGGGCCAATCATGTACGTACATGTACCAGATCATGGTGGTCATCAATGTCAATCCAGTTACCGCACAGAAAAATGCGATACGGGCCAATTTGCTTCGACGAGCGCCAATGATGCGATCCAAACCATGCACAGGGTATGGTGTGTAAACATCGTGAATGTGGATTCCAGCGTGCGCCAATTCACCAGCACCTGCCATCAATTGATCTTCGTCCTCCCACACACCAACCAACATTTTCTTGCGGTCGCGTAGGCTAAGTTTTTTATCTAAAATTCCCATTATGGTAATCTTTAAAGGTTGTATTATTCGCGGTTGCGAAGGATTGATTTAACTTCAGCCATGTTGATAACAGGCAAGAATTTGGCAAACAAGAAGAAGCAGGTAAAGAAGATACCGAAGGTTCCCAAGAACAATCCGATTTCTGTCAATGACCCAGAATACATTACCCAACTTGATGGCAAGTAATCTCTGTGCAATGATGTCACGATGATTACAAAACGCTCAAACCACATACCCACGTTCACAACAATACTCATGATGAAAATGAACCAAGGTGTTGTACGAGCCCAACGGAACCAAAATACCTGTGGGGCGATCAAGTTACAAGTCATCATACTCCAATACGCCCACCAGTAAGGACCGAACATACGGTTGGTGAATGCATACTGTTCGTAAATATTTCCTGAGTACCAAGCGATGAAGAACTCTGTGAGATACGCAATACCCACAATGGTACCGGTAACCATGATGATCTTTGTCATCGCGTCGAGGTGACCAATGGTGATGTAGTTCTCGTAGTTCATCACTTTCCGGGCAACGACCAACAAAGTTGCCACCATACCGAAACCAGAGAAAATCGCACCGGCAACGAAATATGGAGGGAAAATGGTGGTGTGCCATCCAGGAATAACCGAAGTTGCAAAGTCAGTAGATACAATGGTGTGTACAGACAATACCAAGGGAGTACTCAAACCTGCCAAAATCAAAGAGATCAATTCGTAACGAGCCCAAGTACGGGTAGAACCTGTCCAACCCATTGAGAAGAAACCATACATGGTTTTACCCAATTTCGACTTCACTTTGTCGCGAATGGTTGCGATATCAGGAATCAAACCAATGTACCAGAACAACAACGATACGCTGAAGTAGGTAGAAATCGCAAAAACGTCCCACAACAATGGAGAGTTGAAGTTTACCCACAACGAACCAAAGGCGTTAGGCAAAGGCAAAGCCCAATACCCTACCCATACACGTCCCATGTGGAAAACTGGGAACATCGCTGCACAGATTACCGCGAAAATGGTCATCGCTTCTGCAGAACGGTTGATACTCATCCGCCATTTTTGACGGAACAACAACAATACGGCAGAAATCAACGTACCGGCGTGACCGATACCCACCCAGAATACGAAGTTGGTGATATCCCAACCCCACATTACAGATTTGTTGATGTTCCAAACACCAATACCTGTCCACAACGTGTACAACAAACTCACCCCAAAAATTCCCAAGAAAATCAAGGACAATGTGAAACCCACCTTCCAAGCGGTCGTTGGGTTGTTCAAAATAGGTCTTGCAATATCGCGCGTAACGTCAGATGCCGTTTTGTCGCCAGTTACAAGTCTGTCTCTAATGATTGAATCGTGTATCATTCGAATATTTTTTGGGTGAATTAAATTGAATCGTTGTTACGAATTTTGGTCATGTACTTCACAGATGATTGTACGTTAATTTCCTCAAGCACAGTGAAACCACGCTCGTTTTTGTAAAGTTTGCTCACTTCACTTTCGGGGTTGTGCAAATCACCGAACACAATGGCGTTGCTTGGACAAGCTCTCTGACAAGCCGTCAAAACCTGAACTTCATTTGGAGACTTACCCTCACGCTTGGCTTTCAACTTGCCTTCCTGGATACGCTGAACGCAGAATGAACATTTCTCCATCACACCGCGAGTACGCACGGTTACATCAGGGTTGATGACCATTTTACCCAATGGGTTGTTGAAGTGGAAGTCGAAACGATCGTTGTCGTTGAAACGGAACCAGTTGAAACGACGTACTTTATAAGGACAGTTGTTTCCGCAATATTTGGTACCGATGCAACGGTTGTAGGTCATTTGGTTCAACCCTTCTGTGCTGTGGGTAGTTGCCAATACTGGACAAACCGTTTCACAAGGTGCATTTGAACAATGCTGACACATCATGGGCTGGTGCAATACATTCACGTTCTGCCAATGATCGAAGTTTCCTTTTTCGTCTGCCGCAGCAATCTCAGTATCTTTCGTCAATACAGCGTCTGAAGTATTGAAAGAATAGTAACGATCGATGCGAATCCAATGCATTTCACGACGCAAACGAATTTCATCGCGACCTACTACTGGAACGTTGTTCTCAATTGAGCAACTAACGATACAGCTACCACAACCCGTACATGCATTCAAGTCGATGGCCATTGCCCACAAGTGGTTTGGAGCACCGTCTTTGCGATATTCAGG